>NZ_DATCVQ010000370.1:0-3189 GCF_036566765.1 Streptomyces sp. | reverse complement strand
TCGAGGAGGAACGCGCGGAGATCCTTCTCGCGCCAGCCGAGGAGTTTGGCGACCTCGCGAACGAGCCGGTCGCCCTTGTCGGCGGTGAGGAACCGGTCGTGCGCGAGCGCCTTGGGCTCCAACTCCTTGACCTTGGCGTCGGCGATGACGAGCGCCTCGGCGGTCTCGACGAACTGCTTGGCGAGCGCGAGGACACCCTCGGGGCTGGCCAGGTCGGGCAGGCGCGGCGCGGGGACGGCGGAGTATGAGCCGGTGCGGCGGATCGCGGGGAGGACTTCGTGGGTCACCCACCGCTTGAACGCCTTCGCCTCCGGCTTGTCGGAACGGATGACGAGGTCGTACAGGCCAGGCTCGCTGATGATCGCCCGGTTGGGATTGCCGGAGGTTCCGTCCGTCAGGCGGATGGAACCTCGGTCGTCCATGTCGAGTCGAGCGAGCGCGTTCCCGACGTTCACGATCTCCAGGACCGCGCACACGTCGTTCGCGATGAACCATGGCTCGCCGTCCATGAGGACCGAGCGCACAGGCTGGCCGGTGGCCGGGAAAGTGAAGGGCTGGATCGCGGTCACTTCTTACCGTCCTTCTCCTGTTTGCGGCGGGACTCGTCCTCACGGCGCTGGGATTCCTTGGCGTGGTCGCGGCGGTCCTCGGCCCACTTGCGCCGGGCGTCCTTGCGCGCGTCGTCGTTGCGCTTCGCGGGCGGGGTCATGCGGTCTTCCGCTCGTCGTCGCCTTCGAGCAGGGCGCGCAGGTCGTGGGACTGGTAGATGTCCACCGACTCCAGGCGGAGCGCACGGGCGTGCGCACCGATGAGACGCCGGGACGCCCTGCGGTTGCCCAACTCGACGTTGGCGAGAGACGCCTTGTCGACCGTGACCCCCTGCTCGGCGATGCGCTCGGCGAGCTGTTCGAGCGTCAGTCCGTGCGCTTCGCGGAGCGCCCGGAGCGTGACCATGGGGGGAACTCTCTTCATGCATGACAACGTAAGACAACTAGTGCTGCCTGTACAACCTGTCAGGAGGCGTAAGTTTGCGTCACTTGCCTGTCGGGTTGGCGTAACTTCCCTTCCTTGAGGCTGTGACCAGGGAAGACATGGCCTAAGTTGTCTGGCGTTGTCATCCAGAACCCATCAGGATTGGCCTCATGAACACCGCAGAGACCCCCCGCCAGAGACTGGCCAGGCTCATGGACGAGCGAAGATCAGACCTCCACCTCACCTGGAATGAGGTGGCCGAGAGAGCCGGAGTCACCCGCGAAGGACTCCGGCGTACGCGCACTGGAACCGGGCACATACGGTCGCTAACGAAGCGAGGCATCGAGCGTGCGCTGTCGTGGGAGGTGGGCGGCGTCGATGAGATCCTCGCCGGCGTCGCGCCGACGGAGCGCACGCCGCCGCGCCCGTCAATGGAGGACGCGGAAGTTCTCGCGCGCGAGAACTCAGAGAGGGCTCAGCGCCTCGCCCGGCGAATTGGACGGTTGGATCGGCGCAAGCAGGCCGCGGTGGAGCAAATGGTCGACGTGCTGGAGGGAGACCCGCCCACCGAGCGCGAGGCCCAATGACCCGTGGTTTACCTGCCATTTGGCCGGGTGCGGACAAACTCCCGCACTGTCCAACGATCCGTCCAATATTGCATGATGTGACGAATAAGGACCTGTCCGTAGCGACGTTTTACGGTGACCTACCAACGCCGCGCAAATAAGTCACCGGGGACGCCGCGGCTCAACGAGGAGACGCCGTGAACCCGACCGTCACAGCAGCAGCGATCAGCGCCGTCACCGCAGCAGGAGCGACCATGCTCGCCGCCCGCCCCCACCACGACCTCATCCGGTCCGCCGGCATCGTCAGCGTCCTCGTCGGCGCGGTCGGGGCGGCGTACGCCCTCGCAGACCGCCGCCTGTGCCGCATGGAGAGCCTCGGCATCCACATCGTCACCACGGAGCGGGGCATCCTCGACGCCCTCGAACCCGACGACGACGACCTCCCCTGACGCGCCGAGGCCCCGACGCAACCCCCGCCCGCGCCGGGGCCTCGGCCCCAGAGGGCCTGCTAGTCCAGCGGCAGCCGCTCCATGTCCACCGCCGAGCTGTCGAACCCCGGACCGCGCCGCATCGTCGGCAGTACCGTCACCCGGAACGTCGCCGCCACCACCGACGACCGGACATCGACCGGCAGGTCGTCCCATGCCGCCGGGCTGATCCCCGCCACCCGGCGCAGCAGCCGCCGCCGGTCGGACGTCTCCGCCCGGTCCCGCAACTCCCGAATCTTCCGCTCGAACCCCGCCAGCGACCGGGCCAGCACCCCCGCGTCCACGTCCGGATGATCCACCAGGTCCTCCAACTGCCGCGCGGCGGCGGCCTTCCGGCGCTCCAGCTCGGCGATCTCCCCGGCCACCGACGGGTCCGCGGCCTCCAGCTCCGCCATGAACTCCTCGTCGCCCAGCAGCGCCACCACCACGCCCGACACGTACGCGTCCAGGTGCGCGATGTTCCGGCCGACCGGCGTCGGGCAGCCCTTCACCCGGCAGTAGTACACGCGGAGGTTCGCCTGTCCGGACGGCTTGGTCGACAGCCGGTGGCCCGACGGGCACACCGCCCCTCCCGACAGCAGGTGCTTGCGCTCGCGCCCCGGGTACGGGTTCGCCTCGGCCTGCTGGCGCAGCAGCAGCCTCACGTCCTCCCATGTCTCCATGGAGATGATCGGTTCCCACACCGCCCGGTACAGCTGGTCGCCGCGGCGCACCAGCCCCGCGATCCGCGGCGCCTCCATCACCCGGTCCAGCGACCGGGCCTCCCACTCGTTGCCGAGCGTCGTCGTCGACACGGTGTTCATCCACCGCAGCACCCCCGCCTTGGACTGGCCGGCGAGCAGCCGGTCCACCGCCTCGGCCAGGACCGCGCACTCGTCCTCGCGGCGGGTCTCACCGTCCACCTCGAATCCGAACGCGCGCCGGCCACCGCTCCCCGCCTTCCCTGCGCGCGCCCGGTCGTCCAGCGCCCGCCGTACCCGCCGCGAGGTGTTGTCCGATTCGCGGCACGCCTGCGCGGCCTCGATCCGCAGGATGAACCGGTCGTCCGGGGAGTCCAGGCTGCGAGTGCCCGACACCGACGCGATCCGGATGCCGCGCGAGTCGGAGATGCTGAGGAGCCGCTCCAGGTCGTAGGGCTGCCGGATCAGCCGGTCGCCGTGGTA
>NZ_DATCVQ010000369.1:0-6937 GCF_036566765.1 Streptomyces sp. | reverse complement strand
CCCGCCGGCCGGTGCGCGCGGCCCATCGGGCCCGGCGGCTGTCAGCGGCCGGCCCCCCGGAGTCGGCTGCGGCCGGGGGGTCGAAGGGCGGCTCGGGCGGATGGTCGCGGTCGTTCCTCATCTCGCCGCACTTTAGTCTGGTTTGACTGTTATCTCCCGGTGTTGGCGGCCTTCTTGGTGAACGCCTCGTACGCCGCCACCACCTCCTTCGCCGGGCCGTCCATCCGCAGCGTGCCCGCCTCCAGCCACAACGCGCGGTCGCAGGTCTGGGTGATCGTCGAGTTGCTGTGGCTGACCAGGAACACCGTGCCCGCCTCCGCCCGCAGCTCGTCGATCCGCTCCTGGCTGCGGCTGCGGAACTTCGCGTCGCCCGTCGACAGCGCCTCGTCGATCAGCAGGACGTCGTGGGACCTGGCCGCCGCGATGGAGAAGCGCAGCCGGGCGCCCATGCCGGAGGAGTACGTGCGCATCGGCCGGGAGATCGCGTCGTCCTTCTCGTTGATCCCCGAGAAGTCCACGATCTCCTGGTACCGCGCGGCGATCTCGGCGCGGGTCATCCCCATCGCGAGCCCGCCGAGGATCACGTTCCGCTCGCCGGTGAGGTCGTTCATCAGCGCCGCGTTCACGCCGAGCAGGGCGGGCTGGCCCTGGGTGTAGATGCTGCCCCGGTTCACCGGGAGCAGCCCGGCGACCGCCCTGAGCAGCGTGGACTTGCCGGAGCCGTTCGAGCCGATCAGGCCGATCGCCTCGCCCCGGTACGCGGCGAAGCTCACGCCCTTGACCGCGTGCACCTTCCGCGCGCCGCCGCCCGCGGCCCGCCGTCGCGACAGGACCCGGCTCAGCGCGGATACCGCGCCGCCCTTCGGGGCGCCGCCGCCCTGGACGGTGTACGTGATGTGCGCGTCGTCCACGACGACGGTGGGGATGCGCTCCTCGCGCCGAGTGTCAGCCACGGCCGTACGTCTCCTCCGCCTGCCAGAAGTACAAGAACCCGCCCACGAAGGCGAGCAGCGCCCAGCCTGCCGCCAGCGGCCAGGCGTGCGCCGGCAGCTGCGCCGCGGTGAAGCTGTCCACCAGGGCGTAGCGGACGAGGTCGATGAAGAGCGCCGCGGGGTTCCACTGCAGGGCGGTGACCACCGCGTCCGGCAGCCGGCCCGATCCCGCGAGGTGGGGCAGCGACCACATCACGCCCGAGGCGTACATCCAGGTCCGCAGCACGAACGGCATGAGCTGTGCGACGTCCGGCGTCCGGGCGGCGAGCCGGGCCATCACCAGGGACAGGCCGGTGTTGAACAGCGCCTGCAGCGCCAGCGCCGGGACGGCGAGCAGCCAGGTCCGGTCGGGGAACTCGCCGAAGCAGCACAGGATGACGACGAGCGCGCCCATCGAGAAGAGCAGCTGCTGGAGCTGTTGCAGCGCCAGTGCGATCGGCAGGCTCGCGCGCGGGAAGTGCAGCGCGCGGACCAGGCCGAGGTTGCCGCTGATCGCGCGGGTGCCGGTGAGGATCGACTGGGCGGTGAAGGTCCAGACGAAGACGCCGGTCAGGAGGAAGGGGACGTAGTCCGGGACGTCGTGCCGGACGTTCATGATCACGCCGAAGATCAAGAAGTACACCGCCGCGTTGAGCAGCGGGGTCATCAGCTGCCAGAGCTGGCCCAGCCGTGCCTGGCTGTACTGGGCGGTCAGCCGGGCGGTCGCGAACGCGGCGATGAAGTGCCGGCGCGACCAGAGCTGCCGGACGTACCCGGGCAGGCCCGGCCGGGCCCCGCTCACGGTCAGGCCGTGCCGCAGGGCGAGGGCGCGGAGGTCCTCGGCGGGGGGCGGGGGCGCCTGCGCGGGGGGCGCGGGCTTGGTGTCGATGAGGGTCACGGGGTCGCTTTCGCTCGACGGCGCGTGGCGTGCCGGGTGGGCAGCTGTGACAGCTCGGCGATGGGGACGGCTCTGTGCGCGGAAGCTGGTGCGTTGGGAACGTGGTGGGTGGTGCGTTGGGACGGGTCCGTATCGTCGCTACGTGGAGCGTAGGACGCTTCCACGTCGGAACGCAACCGTCTCGTCGTGACGTGACCGTGGCTATCATCCTGTGCATGACCTCAGCCCCCGGCCCCGGAACCCCTCGCCGCGCCCCCGCCGGCGCCGCCGTGCTGCGGGAGGACGTGACCGACGCCATCCGCGCCGCCGTCTTCGAGGAGCTGGCCGCGGTCGGCTTCGCGCGGATGTCGATCGAGGGCATCGCGCGCCGGGCGGGCGTCGGGAAGACCGCCGTCTACCGGCGCTGGAAGTCCAAGCTCTCGCTCGTCCTCGACCTCGTCGGGGCCGTCGCCGTGCAGGGCCTGCCCGCGCCCGGGACCGGTTCGCTGTACGGGGACGTCCGCGCGCTCCTGGAGGTCGCGGCGCACGCGCTGCGCCACCCCGTGGCCTCGCAGGTCATCCCGGACCTGCTGGTGGAGGCGGCCCGGAACCCGGAGATCTCCGACGCGATCAAGGCCGCCCTGCTCGACGCCCAGCAGGGCGTGGTGGCCCAGGTGGTGCGCGAGGCCGTGGCCCGCGGGGAGCTGCCGGAGGGCGCGGACCCGGACCGCGCTCTCGACCTCGTCGTCGGGCCGCTGTACTGGCGGCTGGTCGTCGTCCGCGGCGAGCTCCCGGCCGGGTACCTGGACGACCTCGCGCGCTCGGCGGTGGCGGCGCTGACGGCGTAGCTGGGTACCGACGGATCGGCGCGTGCGGGGCGCGTGCGGGGGCGTACGGGGCACGTGTGGGGCGCGTGCGGGGCACGTACGGGGCACGTACGCGGCCGATCCGGCGTCCCGGCTCGGCCGCGTACCCCCTGCTCCCGCTACTCCGCCTACTTCACCGCGCCCGCCATCACCCCGGACACGAACTGCCGCTGGAACGCGAAGAAGACCACCAGCGGGATCACCATCGACACGAACGCGCCCGGCGCGAGCACGTCGATGTTGTTGCCGAACTGCCGGACCTGCTGCTGCAGCGCCACCGTGATCGGCGGCGACTCCGAGTCCGCGAAGATCAGTGCGACCAGCATGTCGTTCCAGACCCACAGGAACTGGAAGATGCCGAGCGAGGCGATCGCCGGCCCGCCCAGCGGCAGCACCACCCGGGTGAACAGCCGCACCTCGCCCGCCCCGTCGAGCCGTGCCGCTTCCAGCAGTTCGCGCGGGATCTCCGCGAAGAAGTTGCGCAGCAGGAAGATCGCGAAGGGCAGGCCGAACGCGGTGTGGAACAGCACCACCCCGAGCGTCGTCTCGAAGATGCCGAGCGTGCCGAAGAGCTTGGACACCGGCACCAGCGCCACCTGCACCGGCACCACGAGCAGCGCCACGACCGCCAGGAACCACCAGTCGCGGCCCGGGAAGTCCAGCCAGGCGAAGGCGTACCCGGCGAGCGAGCCGATCACCACGACCAGCACCGTCGCCGGGACGGTGATCAGGACGGTGGACAGGAGGGAGTCGGTGATCCGGTCGTCGCCGAGCAGCTCGGCGTAGTTCGCGCCGGTCAGCTCCGCCGGCGCGGTGAAGACCCGCCACCAGCCGCTCGACGCGATGTCGGACGGGTCGCGCAGCGAGGACAGCAGCAGTCCGATCGTCGGCATCAGCCAGAACAGCCCGACGAGGACGAGGACGACCCGTACCGCCCCGCCCGCCGTCCGCGCCGCGATCCGCGACGCCCACGACTTCTCGGGCGCGCTCGTCGCCGTGCTCGTCGCCGTGCTCGTCGCCTTGCGTGCCGCCGTGCCTGTCTCCGCACTCATCGCCGCGCCTCCCTTCGCATCCGGCGGATGTTGAAGGCCATCACCGGAATCACCAGCAACAGCAGCAGCACCGCGATCGCCGAGCCCACGCCCAGGTCCGCGTCCGTGCCGAAGGACGAGCGGTAGAGCTGGAGCGCCAGCACGTTCGCGTCGTCCTGTGCCGAGCCGGGCGCGATGATGAACACCAGGTCGAAGACCTTCAGCACGTTGATCATCAGCGTCACCAGGACCACCGCGAGCACCGGCGCGAGCAGCGGCACCGTGACCCGGCGGAAGACCTGCCACTCGTTGGCCCCGTCGACCCGCGCCGCTTCCAGCAGTTCGCGCGGCACCGCCGCCAGGCCCGCCGCGATCAGCACCATCGCGAAGCCGGCCCACATCCACACGTAACTGCCGATGACGGCGGGGGTGACCAGCGAAGGGCCCAGCCAGTGCACGCCGTTGTACTGCTCCCGGAAGTTGCTCTCCGGCAGCCGCAACAGCGCCCCGTCGGCCGCCGCCGGCAGGCTGAACGACCCGTCCGCGCCGGCCGTCGTCGAGGCGACGACCTTCCCGTCCTTCACCGCCTCGACGCGCAGTCCCTTGAGCCCCAGCTCCTGCGCGTCGACGACGTTGGGCTTGCCGCCGCCGCCCCGGGTGAAGTCCAGCCACGCCGTGCCGGTGATCCCGCCCGGCCGCGGCGCGGGCTCGGCGGCCGGCCGGGCGTCCTCGGGCATCTGCGCGGGCGGTACGCCGACCAGCGGCAGCCGGGCCGGCTCGCCCGCACGGACCGGGTTCTTCGTCACGTACCCGCCCTCACCCGACCCCTTCAGCGGATGGACCGGCAGCGGCCGGGCCTTGGGAAAGACGGAGGACTCGGCGAACGTGTCGTGCACACCCACCCAGACCGCGTTGGCGACGCCGCGGTCCGGATCCTGCTCGTACACCAGCCGGAAGATGATGCCCGCGGCCAGCATCGAGATCGCCATGGGCATGAAGACGACCAGCTTGAACGCCGTGCCCCAGCGCACCCGTTCGGTCAGCACCGCGAAGATCAGGCCGAGGGCGGTGGCCACGGCCGGGGCGAACACCACCCAGATCGCGTTGTTCTTCACCGCGGTGAGGATGGTGTCGTCGGTGAACAGCTCGACGTAGTTGGCGAGTCCGGCGAAGGAGTCACCGGACTTGTCGAAGAAGGAGCGCTGGACCGAGTACCCGATCGGATAGACCACGAGCGCGCCCAGCAGGACCAGTGCGGGGAGCAGGAAGCCCGCCGCGACGGCCCTGCGGGTGCCGGTCACGCTCTTGTTCGGATGCGGAGTGCGCCGGGACGAGGACATCGTCGGCCCCGGCTCAGCTCTTGTACGCCTTGGCCGCGTCGGACTCCAGGCGCGCCTGGGTCCCCGCGACGTCCTTCGGGTTCTTCAGGAAGTCCTGGAGCGCCTTCCACTCGCCCTTCCCGGGCGTGCCGCCGAACGAGGCCGGAGCCTGGTCGGACATGTCGAAGCGGAGCGCCCCGCCCGGAGTTGTGTCGTCGCCCGCTGCGATCAGGGCCTTGGCGATGTCGCGCTGCACATCGTCCGGGTACGCCCCGAAGTCCAGTGACTGGTTGGGAGAGATGAACCCGCCCTGCTCGGCCCAGATCCGTGCCGCGTCCGGCGACGCCAGGAACGTCAGCAGTGCCTGGGCGCCCTTCGAGTCCTTCAGCGCCACGGCCACGTCTCCGCCGGACACGACCGGGGCGTCCGCGCCCGCCGCCGGGAACGGGAAGACCTTGGCGTCTGTGCCGATCTTCGCCTTGGTCTGCGCGATGTTGACCGCGACGAAGTCTCCCTCGAAGACCATCGCGCCCTTGGGCTGGTCACCACCGGTGAAGGTCTGGGTGACCGACTTCGGGAACTCCGTCTGGAGAGCGCCGTCCGTGCCCCCCGCGATCAGGTGCGGCTTGCCGAAGAGTTCGGCGAGTGTGGTCAGGGCTTGCTTGACGGACGGGTCAGTCCACTTGATCTCGTGCTGGGCCAGCAGATCGTACTTCTCCGGGCCTGCCTGCGAGAGATAGATGTTCTCGAACCAGTCTGTGAGGGTCCAGCCGTCCGCGCCACCCACCGAGACGGGAGTGACACCGGAGGCGGAGATCGTCTCCGCAGTGGCCAGGAAGTCCTTCCAGGTCTTCGGCTCCTGGGCGCCCGCGTTCTCGAAGACTTTGGCGTTGTACCAGATCAGGGACTTGTTGGCAGCCTTGAAGTACACGCCGTACTGGGTGGAGCCGACGGCGCCGAGCTGCCGCCAGACCTTGGCGTAGTTCTTGTCCAGCTGGAGCATGGCCTCGCGGCTCACGGGCTTGGCCCACTTCTTCTCCACGGCCTGTTGGAGCGCCCCGACCTGCGGGAGCATCGCGACGTCCGGCGGGCTGCCGCCGGCGATCTTCGTGCCGAGGAAGTTGACGATCGGGTCCTGCGCCGGGACGAAGGTGACGTCCGCGCCGGTCCGCTTCTCGAACTCGTCCAGGACCTTGGTGAAGTTCTCCTGCTCGGGGCCGGTCCAGACGGCCGCGACCTCGATCTTCTCGCCCTTGAGGGAGGGGAGGGAGAGGTCCGACGTGCCGCCCTTCGTCGCGCCTCCGGAGCCGGGGTCCTTGCCGCCGTCGTCGCTGCAGCCGGCGAGGCCGAGGGCGGCGGCGGTGGTGAGGGCGGTGATCGTCAGTGCGGCTCTGCGTGTACGACGGCGTGTACGAGGAGTCTGAAGAGTCCTATGTGTACGAAGAGTTGTGCGTGTCCGAAGAGTTGTACGCATTCCTGCCCCGTCTCTCCTGTGCGCGTGCTCGTCCCGTGCGCAACAGGTCTACGCCGGGGGCCAGGGGCCCGCAATACCGCCTTCCGGGTCGAACAGGGGATCGTGATGGGCTCGTGACGTGCCGTCAGGCATGGCTCGCGGGGGTGAGCGGGGCGACCGGAGCGGCGTCGACCGAGCGGGCGGCGCGGTCGAGCGCGGAGGCGAGGAGGGCGAGGTCGGTCGGGCCGTTGCCCAGCTCGCGGACCGGGCGACGGGTCGGCGGATCGCCCATCCGCTCCCACTCCAGCGGGACGACGGTCGGCCGCAGCGTCGCCGTGCGCGGGATGCGGCCGGTCACCCGGCCGCCCTGGAACGGCGTCACGCGCCCGTCCGGATGCCCGAGCCGGCCGCGGCCGGGCG
>NZ_DATCVQ010000368.1:0-5415 GCF_036566765.1 Streptomyces sp. | reverse complement strand
CGAACGCGGCCGTGTCCCAGGTGCCCATGAAGTAGCCGCTGCCGCTCGCACAGCTCGCCGGCCACTCGCGGCAGTGGCACAGGTCGTCGTGGTAGTGGTCGTTCAGGGCGCGGTTCCCCGCGTCGGTCAGCGCGTCGCGCTGCTCCTCGGTGAGCTCGACGGGCTGTGCATTCATGAGGAGCCGCAGCCTCTCCAGCTCGGCGGCGCCGCCCTCCGGGACGAGCATCCCCAGCCCCATCAGCGTGCTGACGGCGGCCGAACCGATCTCCTCGCTGCTCTGCGACCAGGCCTGCCACAGCAGCTTGCGGGCCCGGCACAGCAGCTCCTCGCGGGCGCTCATGCCACACGCTCCGCAGCCGTCGCCGCCGGGACCATGTCGGCCGGGCGCTCCTCCAGCACCGGCAGACCCACCCCGTACAGATGCACCGGCACGTCCACCGACCTGCCGCCGAGCTCCATGTGCAGCGTGCTGGTGACGTCGATGTGGCTGTCGTCGCCCGTCGAGTACAGCCGCACGTCCTCGGCGTCGATCTCCAGCACCTCGCGCCACGGCTCGAACGCACCGAACGGGACCTGAAGCTGCAGACTCGTGCTGCGGAAGCTGTGCACGGTGATGTACGGCGCGGGCAGCTCCGGGTGCTGGATGCTCAGCCAGCACAGCACCTCAAGGGCGTCCTGCGCCTGCGCCATGGTCGGCTCGGGGGCGATAGGGTTGATGCTCATCGGGTTCCTCGATTCGGTGAGTTGAGAGGGATCCGTAGGGGTCGCAGACGGACCGGCCAGGGTCCGAGCGGCCCCGTTTTCGTTGGGTCAGGCGGTGACGGCGAGCTCGCGGTCCTGCTCGGCCATCCAGGCGCGGACCTTGTCCAGGTCGAAGCGGCGCTGACGGCCGGCGAACGGCTCGACCGGCATCCCCTGCTTGATCCACTGGAGGACCTGCCAGTCGGAGACGCCGTAGTACGTCTCGAACTCGCGCTGGCTGAGGAGGGGGACCAGCCCGGCCGGGAGGACGGTGAGTCGGTCAGTCTTCTTCGGCATCGGACCTTGACCTTTCGACAGTTGAAGTTGAAGGTGAGGGCATGGCGAAGTACCGCTGGATCGGGCTGTTGAGCACGTCCGTGATGAGCCATGCGGTGTTCAGTTCGCAGCGGGCCCGGCCGGACCGGCCGCGGCTGGTGAGCCGGCCGATCGTTGCCGGGCTCACTCCGCGCCCTTCCGGGTCGACCTTGCGGGTCTTGTCGGAGAGTTCGTCGAGGGTCAGTCCCTGCCGCTTCATTTCGTCGCGGAGTGGCTGGCCTTCGCCCTTGCGGAGCAGCTTCGGCATGGGGACCTCGTGCGTGGTGAGGCGGTTGAGCTCCTCGTTCTGAGGTGCTGTGACATTTTTACAGTCACAGTTGAAGCCTTGTCAACGAGGTTCGCCGAGAAGTTCCGAGGGTCGCCAAGTCGGCTGCAATCTTCGAAAGCGTGTTCTATGGTGGTGGCATATGCGGATACCGACGGCGCGCGACGGGGAGGTCACGCGCTGTACTGGAACCCGCCATGCTTCTACTTTTACTTGCGAAAAGTAGAAGCGGGCGGGCAATCTTGCCGTGTGGATAACCAGCAGGTAGAGCCCGGCGAGGACTTTGCACAGCTCCTCGACCGCCTGAAGGAGACCTACGGCGGCCTCAGCGACAGCGCAGTGGCACGCCGCATCGGCGTCTCCAACGCAACCGTCAACCTCTGGGTCCACCGCAAGCGCGTCCCGAGCGCGAAGAACCTCGAAGCCCTCGCCAACGAGTTCCCGAAGTTCTCCCGCGACGAGCTGTTCGCTTCCACCGAGCGCAGCGTGCCGGGCAAGCTCGCCCCCGACCGCGAAGAGCGCATCCTGGAGCTCATCCGCGGCCTGACCGCCGAGCAGCAGGACTTCACCGAGGCGCAGCTCCGCGGCCTCAACGAGGCCAACCGGAAGTAGTCGGCTGCCCCGTACAACCGTCTGCCCCCTCGGTCGGTCCAACAGAAATGGACTCGGCCACTCCCTGTGAGAACAGGGTGACTTGGGGCACGCAGAGTGGTCGCATATTCACCTATGAGGCGGTACGGTCGATCGCACGGCCACGCCCTCCCCCGCGGCCGACGTTCCATCGTCGCCCGCACAACGGGGAGTTCTTCATGTGCATCCGCGCCCAGTACTCCGACGCCTCCGTGCTCGTCCCGTGGGACCCGGTAAACCAGCTCGTTAGCGTCCCCGCCGGCCTCTCCCGAGGAAGCTCGCTCCGCGTCCTTCGAGCGGTGCTTGAGCAACTAGCCGTCCCCCAGCCCCCTGTTGGTGCACGCTGCTTCTGCGGGGCACCGGTAAAGCTCCTGCCCTGCATTCCCAATCAGCGGAGGAGTGAGCAGGTGATGCGCCGTGGCGCGTAGAGCACAGAACAACCCCAGGCAGAAGCGCAGCAAGACGTGCGGCTGCGCCGCGTGCGTCGAGGCGTACCCGGTCGAGAAGTACGGCGAGCGGAAGAAGCGCCGAGACTGCCTCGGCTCGTGGCAGGCCCGCTACCGAGATGCCGACGGGGCGCAGAAGTCGAAGAACTTCCCCAAGAAGAGCGAGGCCGACGCCTTCCTCGACAGCATCCGCACTTCCGTACGCCAGGGGACCTACCTGGACCCGAAGCGTGGCGACATCCTCGTCACGGACTGGTGGGAGCTGTGGTGGCCGGCCCACAAGAAGGGCCGTACCACGACGAAGAACCGCAAGCTCGCGTCCTGGAAGCACATCGAGGCGAAGTGGGGCCGGCGGAAGCTGAACTCCCTGACGCACATGGAGCTCCAGGCGTGGGTGACCGCCGAGGTGAAGGGGCACGCCACACAGAAGAAGGTCCTGGAGCTGCTGAACATGATGCTCCGCGACGCGGTCCGCGATCAGCGCGTCCCGTTCAACCCGGGTGAGCACGTGCAGGTCACGGCGTCAGCTCCGGCGCGTCACCCGGACGATCTGAAGCCGCCGACGCGGGAGCAGTACGCTCTCGTTCGGAAGAACCTCCCGGAGTACTACCAGCCGTTCGCCGTGTTCCTCGAGGAGACCGGGATGCGGTGGGGAGAGGCCACGGCGCTGCGCCGCTGTCACGTTGACCTGGACAACGACATCGTCAAAGTCAGGGAAGTGGTCATCGACGACGAGGGCCGGCTGATGAGGCAGGCGGCGCCGAAGACTGCGGCCGGCTTCCGGGTGGTCCCGCTGACTCCGGTGGCTGTGGAAGCGGTTCGGACGATGATCGAGAAGTGGGATCCCGCCGACACCGAGTCTCCGATCGAGTCCGGCATGCACCCGGAAGAGCTCATCTTCCGCAGCCCCCGCTCCGGCGACAAGCGCAAGGTCCGCAACGAGGCTGGCGAGCTGGTCGAAGTGACCATCGAAGGCGTCCTGAACAGGAACAACTTCAAGCGGGTGTGGCTCCCGGCGATCAAAGAGGCGGGGATTGCCCGGCTGGTGAAGAACGCTGAGACCGGGCGCAACGAGTGGTGGCCTCGGGTGCATGACTACCGGCATGCCCTGGCGACGCGCCTGCACGCTCAGGGCGTGTCGGAGAAGGACGTGCAGCTGGTGCTCGGGCAGAAGCGCGGCGGCCGGGTCACGTGGCTGTACACGCACGGCAGTGACGAGGCGCTGTCCACGGTGCTGGCCGCGATGCAGGGGCAGAAGGCGCGGCACTTGCAGGCCGTTTCGTGAGCCGTGCGCGGGGTCGAGTCCACATCGAGTCCACAATCCCGGCTCGGTGCCCCTCGGAAGGTCTCGGCGAGTCTCACGGGAGGGCCGGAACGCCAGCGTTACGGGCCCTCGGAGGGTCTCGGAAGTTCTCGGAAACCCTCCTGACCTGCGGTCTGTGTTCTTACAAAGCAGATGTCGGCGGTTCGAAACCGTCCGCGCCCACCAGGGATAGCAGCAGGTGAGAGCCTGTCAGAGCCCCTCAGCCGGTAACGGCTGAGGGGCTCTTCCCTTGCCCAGAGTCCACAAAGAGTCCACATCCCCGCCAAGGTGCACGGGGGAATCTCTGAGAAACATGCTGTCGACAGGGGTCATGCGGCGTAGAGTGCTGATCATTGAGCAGGCCGACGTGTCTCCCCACGCGCGTCAGACGCATGCTGCTCGCGATCCTGTGGTCGTCCGACGGGGAGGTCGGCACCACAGGCAGAGACCCCCGCCGTATATGCCGGCGGGGGTCTTCTCGTACACGGTAGGCGACATGGCACTGCCCCGTCCCGAAATGGGACGGGGCAGCTCTGCTCTGACCGAATCAGAGCGATAGGCGACCGGCGGCGGACGCATGTACGCCACCGGTGCCCGGTCCGCGTCATTCCGGCGGGGCCGGTGGCGCGGACGCCGTGACGGGGGGGTCTGCGGCAGATACCCACCCCCGTCAAGATCAAACAATGGGGCGCTAGCACTGCATACAAATGATCAAGGAGCGATCACCGTGGACAGGTGGTCCGCCCGAACTCTGCTCCGCTGCCCGACTGGGTCCTCGCCCGCAGACGGCGCATCGGCGAACAGATCCGGCAGGCCCGCCTCCACGCCAACCTGACGCAGCAGGCCGTCGGCGAACGGACCGGCATCGACCGGAGCGCCATCATCGGCATCGAGTACGGGCGCAGCGCCCCGAGCATCGACACATTGCTCCTCATCGCCGACGCGATCGGCGTCCCCCTCGCGGAGCTGGTGAGGTAGCCCCGGCCGGCCGGGGGTACGAACCGGCCGGGGCCGTCAGCGGGTGCGCTGCCACACAGGCTCGGCCGCACGAAGCTCCCTCAGCCGGTCGTCGACCGCCTCGAAGAACTTCGCGGGATCCTCGTCGAGCTGGCGGAGTAGCTCCTGATGGAGTCCCCACGCATCGGCGTGGATCTCGTAGCGGCAGACGGTACAGCGGAACCAGTCCCCTCCGGCTGCCGCTATTTGGCTGCTGCACTGTGGGCAGCTCACGTATCCCCCTCTATCCCGGCTGGCTGGTGCCGCACGGGTAGCAGATGTACCAGCCGTCCTGCGTCCTGGTCATGGCCTGGCCGCAACTGGAACAATTCACGGTGCCTCCTGTCTCGCATGGGTGGTCACCGCTCCGGCCGGATTCCTGCCAGGGTGCTCGGCCGGAGCGGTCTTGCCCTGTCCGCCGTGGCTCGCCGTGGCCACGCCGGGCAGGAGTCAGATGTACTGCGGCCGCGGCGTGGCCGGGGGCCGGTGAGGGTCACACGTCGGATGCCGGTGCTGGTCGGGGCGGACGCCCGACGCGGAGAACGCCGGGACGACCACGGCCTCGCCCTCGATCGGCTTGTCGCAGCGACAGCAGATCAGCGGCCCGTACGCCCCGCTCACCGGCCACCGCCTCGCGGGACGTGGCAGGCGCAGTTGCAGAGGTTCACGAGCGCCTGGTCTCCGTAGCCAGCGGGCCT
>NZ_DATCVQ010000367.1:0-4081 GCF_036566765.1 Streptomyces sp. | reverse complement strand
GTAACTGCCGGCCGCATCCCTCTCTCGTGGATCCAGTCTCAGCGCCGGCACGGAGGCGACCTCGACAAGGGGTTCGCCGCAATCGTCCACCGGTACGTGCAGCACCCTGGGGTCGCTCAGCAAGATCATGAGTATCGTCCTAGTCTCTATCCCCGGCGATCCGGGCACCACTGTCCTGGGATCAGTTCCTGGTCAGGGTTTAGAGGGTGTCTCACGTGGCAAGTTTCGCGAGCTTCTTGTAGCAGGTCAGGGGCAGCAGCCAGGCCGAAGAAGGCGAGGAGGTGCGAGCCCGCTCGTTCGTATCGGACGGTGAGGCGGCCCGGTAGCCGAAGAGCCAAGCGGTCGACCTTCGATCTTCCAGCGGTGCCGACCGAGGCGTTCGCCGGACTCGATGCCGGGCCGCGATGCGCGCGACGAGCCCGCGCTCGCGCAGCCAAGCCAGGGTGGTGGGAGACGTGCCGAACGTCGCCCACCAGATGCCGCCAGGCACAGCCGCCGGTCAGCACGTAGACCACTGCGGTGAACACGACCCGCTCGTCACACGTAGCGGTCCCACCACCTTGCGGACGAGCAGCGAACGACGGCAGCAACGGGGCGGCTAGCACCCCAGAGTTCATCAGGAACCAGATGCTTCGATGGATCAGCACCCACGACCGGCATCATGCCGCACGAACGTCAAGTCACGTGAGACAACTTCTAAGCCTTGATACCAGCGGCTGACCTGGCGGCCTGCTCGATCTTCGCGCGGTAGGCGGCACAGGCTTCCTCGTCGATCTGCTTCTCGTGTTCGGGGCGCAACCCGGTCCGGCCGTCGAGGCTCTCGCGCAGGATGTCGGCGTGCCCGGCGTGCCGGATGGTCTCGCCAAGGACATGGATTAGGACGGCGAACAGGTTCGTGTCGGCATGGGGCTCCGGCCACCACGGCACTTGGCCGGGGGCGTCGATGGGAAGCTCGTTGATCGTCGCGTCCGAGTGTTCCCATGTGCGCCGGTAGAACCCGATGATCTGATCTCGGGTCTCGTCCTCGGTCGCCCACTGATCGCTGCCGTCGGAGTCCTGCCACCGGCACAGCGGTTCCGGGGAAGGGCGGCCGAAGACCTCGCCGAAGTACCTGGCCTCGACGGCGGCCACGTGTTTAACCAGGCCGAGGAGGTTGGTCCCGGTCGCCGTCAAAGGTCGGCGGGCGTCGTATTCGGACAAGCCGTCGAGTTTCCAGAGCAGCGCCTCGCGGTCCCGCCGCAGTCTCCCGTGCAGGTTGTCCTTCGCGAATTCATCGATCATGCAGCATAAACCTTCCATGGTCTGTTCGTGGTCTCAAGATCCTGTGCGTGGCCCGCAATGGTCGGCAGAGCCGAGGCTGAGGACTCCTCGCACGGTGGGCTACCGGGGCGGTGGGGTGCGTGGCGGCTCGCGGCCGACCCGACCTGCGACGGTTACTGCGCAGGAGAACTGCACGCATGGTGTTCGGTGCCGGTCTCTATTCCCGTCGAGCAGTTCGGGACGGCGACTGGGGATGTGGGCGGGTGCCAGGTGAGAATCCAGCCGGCGGTAAGCGCCGCCGCGCCGCCTGCCAGGGCGATCGCGCCGCCTGTTCCGATGCCTGCGGCCACCGAGCCGAAGCAGGCCGGCCCGACGCCCTGCAGCGTCATGCCGCCGGAGCCGAGCAGACCGAAGGCCTGGCCCTGGCCATCCTGCGGCAGGGCGTCCAGGAACGGCCGTTGCAGGCCGAGACCGTAGGCGAATCCGAAGCCGCAGAGCAGCAGCAAACAGGACGAGACGCCCACTCCGGGCTCGGCAGCGAAGCCGACCAGCGGCAGTCCCATCAGCGCAATCAACGGGACCACCAGTCGCTCCCGAGCGGGCGGCCGTAGCAGTCGACCCACCAGCAGGTCACCGACAAGCATGCCGACCGGCAGACAGCCCATCAGCACCGCGTACCAGCCGGGCGCGAAGTGGCGTCCTCCCGCGTAGGCGACGATCAGGCCTTCCGCGCCCGCCACGAACGCGGGCGGTAGCCACTGGGCCAGCATCAGCCGTCGCACCGCGAGTCCGCGCAGCAGCAGCCCGGCACCGTGCAGGCTTGCCCGGACGGCCCCGCCATCGCCCCGAGCGCTACCAGGCGTGCCGCCGGACTCTCCCGGCTGCAGCCGGGGAAGCCGGATGCGGATCGCGAGCGCGCAGCCGAGGTAGAGGGCGGCGCTCACCGCGAGCGCCCGGCGCGGGCCGAGTACCGCGACGACCGCACCCCCCAGCGCCAGACCGAACAATTGCGCGCTGGAGCCGGCGATGTTGTTGAGCGAACGGCCCAGAACATAGGCGTCGCCCTTTAGCCACTGCGCGACCAGCCGACTCGACACACCGCTGAACACCGGTGTGGCGAGGGCGACCAGCGCCACGACGCCGAGGCTTGCCGCGATCGGCATCCGCACCAGGGCGAGCAGCAGGGCGGCGGCGCACTCCAAGGCGTAGCCGCCGGCGATGAGCGCGCGGGGCGGCAGTCGGTCGGCCAGTGAGCCCAGCAGCAGCGAGCCGAACAACTGCGGGAGAAAGCCGATGCCGAAGGCCAGTGCGCTGAGCAGCGCGGAGCCGGTGGCCGCGAAGACCAGAACCGAGAACGTGGTGATCCGCAGCGAGCCCGCGGTGATCGCGACGGTGCGGGTCGAGAAGAGCAGCCGGAATCGCGGCTCGGCCAGCACCTCCCGGTAGGTGGCACGGCGGTCGCCCTGCGCGAGTTCGGCGGTTGGGGTCATGACGCCCACCCTCGCCGTACGCTCACGCCACTCACCAATGATTCGTCGCTGGACGAATCTGAACCGACGTCCCGCGCTAGCATCGCAGGGTGCTCCGTTTCGAAGTCTCCGTCGAGGACCTGCTGCGCAGCCGCTTCGCGCTGTCGCCCGCGCTGGACCTCTGCTTGCTGCTGCGCTCGCTCGCCGGCCACGGCAGGCCGCTGCCGCAGGCCTGGGCCACGCGGCTCAGGCCGGCCTTTGAGCGGCTTCGCCGTGAGACCGAATTGGACGCCGCCCTCGCACTGCAGGCCCCGCAAGGCGGACCGAACTTCGTCGCCCCGCCCCCGCGCGGCCTCAACCAGACCTGGGCAGACGACCTGGCCACGATCCGGGCAACACCGCTGGAAGCGGCCCGCCACGAAATCGCCGCCAACGCGACCGGCCCGTCCGCCCGTGATCCCCGCGTACGCACCGTCCTGGACTCGCCGGACGCCGTCTCCAGAATCGCCGAGGCGATGGACCGGGCATGGCACGAGCTGCTCGCCGCGGACTGGCCGCAACTGCGCGCGATCTGTGAGCGCGATGTCGTACACCGAGTGGGCGTGATTGGCGAACACGGATGGGCCACGACGATCGAGAGCCTGCACCCGGGCATCGCCTGGCGCGCCGGCGGCATCGAGATCGGCTTCCTCCGAGGCGGAACACTCCAGCTCGCCGGCGACGGGCTCCTGGTGATCCCCTCGGTCTTCGTCGGGCATGTCGCCGCCCACATGGAAGACCCCTGGCCCAGGACCTTGATCTACTCGGCCCGCGGCACCGCCGCCCTGTGGGACGAACAGGAGACCCGCCCCCAACCAGACGCCCTGACCGCCCTGGTCGGCCGGGCCCGAGCCCGACTGCTGCTGGCGCTGGACGCCCCGGCCAGCACCAGCCACCTCGCCCGAAGCCTCACCATGGCACCCGGCGCGGTAGGAGACCACCTCGCCATCCTGAGAGGCGCCGGGCTGCTCGTCCGCGCCCGGTCCGGACGCTCAGTGCTCTACCGGCGCACCCCACTCGGCGAGGCACTGGTCGGCGGTACGGGCTGAGAGCTCAGATCAGCACAAGCGCTCGGCCATCCGAAAGGCAAAACGGGCATCATCTTACGTACCGCCCTCTTAAATCCGCCACGGCTTGAGCCGTGCGACGCCGAGCTCGACCGGTGCCCGTGCTGCGGACAGCGCGTTCCGGGTCCGACGACAAGCTCTTCGTCCGCTACGAGGCGACTGTGCTGGTCGCAGCCGTGAACGAGTGGCTGTGACCAGCACCGTCGCAACGGCCCTCAGACGACGTCGAATTCGTTGCCCTCGGGG
>NZ_DATCVQ010000366.1:0-15071 GCF_036566765.1 Streptomyces sp. | reverse complement strand
GAGCAGCCGGATCTCGTCGAGCCCGCCCGCCGCGCCGACCCACAGGGCCCGGCGGCCGAAGTGGCCGCCGCCGTGCAGCCGCAGCGGGAACGGGCCGGTGCGGTGGGCGGCGCGGGCGAGGCGGGCGTGGAGGTCGGGGAGCAGGGTCTCGTCGACCTCGCCCATGAAGGCGAGGGTGAAGTGCCAGCCGGGGCGTCCGGTCCAGCGCAGGTCGTCCGCGCCGGGGAGACGGTGCAGCCGGTCGACGACCCTCGCCAGCTCGGAGAGCTGCGCGGGCGGCGGGACGACGGCAGCGAAAAGCCTCATGAAAGGAGTCTGGCGCCTCTAGCCTCGGGGCCATGAAGATCAGAGAAGGCGGGGCGGCGGACGTCCCCGCGATACTCGCGATGCTGGACAGCGCGGTGGAGTGGCTCAACGCCCGGGGGATCACGGACCAGTGGGGCACCGAGCCCTGGTCGTCCCGGCCGGCGACGGTGCGGAAGGTCGGGGAGATCGTGGCGTCCGGCACGCCGTGGATCGCCGAGATCGACGGCGAGCCGGCGGGCACGGTGACGCTGACCCCGCACCCCACGTCGTACGTCGCCCCCGTGGACGAGCCGGAGGTGTACGTCCACCTCCTGGTCACCGACGCCCGCTTCCACGGCCGCGGCGTGGGCGCGGCCCTGCTGGCCCACGCGGTCGACGAGACCCGCCGCCAGGGCGTCTCCCTCCTCCGCGTCGACTGCTTCGCCGGCAGCGAGGGCCGCCTGGTCGCCTTCTACGAGTCCCAGGGCTTCACCCGAACGAACCCCTTCACGGTGGGCGACTGGCCGGGACAGGTACTGGAGCAGAGGGTCTGACCCGCCCCTACGCCGGCACCGCCAGCCCCTCCCTTGGTACGAAGCGCACCCGCGGGTGGCCGTGGTGCCAGCCGACGGTCATCTTCAGGCCGCCCGCGCGCGTCAGGATCAGACCCACCAGCCCCGTGGCCGCCAGGGACATCAGGCCGCCCGTCGCGAAGCCGATGCGGGCGCCGTAGGCGTCGGTGAGCCAGCCGACGAGCGGGGCGCCGATCGGGGTGCCGCCGACGAAGACCATCATGTACAGGCTCATCACCCGGCCCCGCATCACCGGGTCCGTCGCCAGCTGGACCGCCGAGTTCGCAGTGACGTTGACCGTCAGGCCGAACATGCCGATCGGGACGAGGAGCAGCGCGAAGAGCCAGAACGCCGGGGCCACCGCCGCCAGCACCTCCAGCACGCCGAACACCGCCGCCGCGCCCACCAGCATCCGCAGTCGCGTGCTGCCGCGCCGTGCCGCGAGCAGCGCGCCGGCCAGCGAGCCGGCCGCCATCAGCGTGTTGAGCAGGCCGTACGTGCCCGCGCCGACGTGGAACACGTCGTCCGCGAAGGCCGTCAGCCAGATCGGGAAGTTGAAGCCGAACGTGCCGACGAAGCCCACGAGCACGATCGGCCAGATCAGCTCCGGCCGCCCGGCCACGTACCGCAGGCCCTCCCGCAGCTGCCCCTTGCCGCGCGGCGCGCGCTCGACCTTGTGGAGCTCGGCCGGCCGCATCATCAGCAGGCCCGTCAGCGGGGCGAGGAAGAACAGGCCGTTGAGCAGGAACGCCCAGCCGCTGCCGATCGAGGCGATCAGCAGGCCCGCCACCGCCGGGCCGACCAGCCGCGCGGACTGGAAGTTCGCCGAGTTCAGGGAGACCGCGTTGCGCAGTTGGTCGGGGCCGACCATCTCGGAGACGAAGGACTGCCGGGCGGGGTTGTCGACCACGGTGACCATGCCGAGCAGGAAGGCCACCAAATACACGTGCCATACCTGGATGTGCCCGGAGAGCGTCAGCGCGGCGAGCGCCAGCCCGCACAGGCCGAGTGCGCCCTGGCTGAAGAGGAGGATGCGCCGCTTCGGGTAGCGGTCGGCGAGGACGCCGCCGTACAGACCGAACAGCAGCATCGGCAGGAACTGCAGCGCCGTCGTGATGCCGACGGCGGCCGAGGAGCCGGTCAGGGTGAGCACCAGCCAGTCCTGGGTGATGCGGGCCATCCAGGTGCCGGTGTTGGAGACGATGGCTCCGGTGAAGAAGAGCCGGTAGTTCCGGATCTTGAGCGAGGAGAACGTTCCCCCGCGAGCAAGGGTGTCGGTGTCGGGTTTGTGGACGGGGGCGGAGTCTGCTCCGGGTCCCGTACTCAAAGTGCGTCGCCTCCTCGGGCCGTACGTCTCTACAGGTGCGCGAGCTTCTCCAGGACCGGGGCGGCCGCGCGCAGCGTGGCCCAGTCGTCCTCGTCCAGTCCCTCGGCGAGCTTGGCCAGCCAGACGTTCCGCTTCGCGCGGCTCTCGTCGAGCATGGCCTCGGCCACCTCGGTCGGGCTGACCACCTTCTGCCGGCGGTCGTCGGGATGCGGCTCCAGCCGGACCAGGCCCTTGGACTCCAGGAGCGCCACGATGCGCGTCATCGACGGCGGCTGGACGTGCTCCTTGCGGGCCAGCTCGCCGGGGGTCGCCGAGCCGCACAGGGAGAGGGTGCCGAGCACCGACATCTCGGTGGGGCTCAGCGACTCGTCGACGCGCTGGTGTTTCAGTCGTCGGCTCAGCCGCATCACCGCGGAGCGGAGCGCGTTCACGGCCGCGACGTCTTCGGCGGCGCCGTGGGACAGGTCAGGCATGTTCTTTAGCGTAACTCATTACCCAGCCTAAAGACCAGTCGGTTGTACGACGGTTGAATGTGTCACCCAAATGAGTGAGACGGATCCGGAAAGTGACGCATCGGGCGGCCCGCTGCGGCGACCCTGACTCGCATGGACATGGGATCGACAGTGCTCAGCCTGCGCCTGGACGGTGAGCTGCTCGACCGGCTCCGGGGGCATGCCGCCAAACGCGGAATGAGCGTCCAGGACTATGTCCTGCGGACGCTCATTCGCGACGACTTCGACGAGCGGTTCAAGTCCGCCGTGGACGAGACCGAGAAGTTCTACGGCCGTACGTGACCAGGTGACCCACGCCCACGCGGGCCTTACGTGAGGCCCAGCGCCGGCATCGCGTAGTAGAAGAGGAAGACCGCCGACACGACGTACATGGCCGCCGGGACCTCACGGCCCCGGCCGGCCGCGAGCCGCAGCACGCTGAAGGCGATGAAGCCGATGCCGATGCCGTTCGTGATCGAGTACGTGAACGGCATCATCACCATCGCCAGGAACGCCGGCACCGCCACGGTGAAGTCGCTCCAGTCGATCTCCTTGATCGACCCGGCCAGGATCAGGAAGCCCACCGCGAGCAGCGCGGGCGTGGCCGCCTGGGACGGCACCATCGTGGCGAGCGGCGTGAGGAACAGCGCCACCGAGAACAGACCGCCGGTGACCACCGACGCCAGACCCGTGCGCGCGCCCTCGCCGACGCCGGCCGTGGACTCCACGAAGCAGGTGGTGGCCGAGGAGGAGGTCGCGCCGCCGGACGCGACGGCCAGGCCGTCGACCAGCAGGACCTTGTTGATGCCGGGGAGGTTGCCGTCCTCGTCCATCAGCTTGGCCTCGTCGCCGACGCCGAGGATCGTGCCCATCGCGTCGAAGAAGCAGGACAGCAGCACCGTGAAGACGAAGAGGCAGCCGGTCAGCAGGCCGACCTTCCCGAAGCCGCCGAACAGGCTGACCTCGCCGACCAGCCCGAAGTCGGGGGAGGCGACCGGGTTGCCCGGCCAGGTCGGGGTGGTCAGGCCCCAGGACGGGACGGTGGCGACCGCGTTGATCACCATCGCGACGAGCGTCATGACCACGATGGAGATCAGGATCGCGCCGGGGACCTTGCGGATGATCAGCGCGAGGGTGAGCAGCACGCCCAGGGCGAAGACCAGCACCGGCCAGCCGGTGAGGTGGCCGTCGCCGCCGAGCTGCAGCGGGACGGTGGTGTGGGCGGCGTCCGGGATGCGGGAGACGAAGCCGGAGTCGACCAGGCCGATCAGCATGATGAACAGGCCGATGCCGATCGCGATGCCCTTGCGCAGGCCGACCGGGACCGCGTTCATCACGCGCTCGCGCAGACCGGTGGCGACGAGCAGCATCACCACGAGACCGGCGAGCACCACCATGCCCATGGCGTCCGGCCAGGACATCCGCGGGGCGAGCTGCAGGGCGACGACCGTGTTGACGCCGAGGCCGGCCGCCAGGGCGATCGGGACGTTGCCGATGACGCCCATGAGCAGCGTGGAGAAGGCAGCGGTCAGGACCGTGGCGGTGACCAGCTGGCCGCCGTCGAGCTGGTGCCCGTACATGTCCTTGGCGCTGCCGAGGATGATCGGGTTCAGCACGATGATGTAAGCCATCGCGAAGAAGGTGGCGAAGCCGCCGCGGACCTCGCGGGCGACGGTGGAGCCGCGCTCGGAGATCTTGAAGAAGCGGTCGAGGCCCGAGATCGGTTCGCGCGGTTCCTGCACGTCCGAGGGCTCGGGAGACATGGCCGTGGCAGTGGCCGTGGTGCTCATGGGGTGGGTCCTCTTCGGGGTTGTTCGTTGGCGGTTCATACGAAGGGAACCCGCCGGAGGCAAACCGTTTCAGTATGAACACATAAGCCGAACAGCGTCTATCTCCGCGCGTAGACCCCCCTGGGGGTCCCCCTACACTGGGCTCATGGCGAAGTGGACCCCCAAGCACGAGGCGCCGGAGCCCCTGGAGGGGCCCGTCGTCGGCACCATCACCGGTGGCACGATCCTGTGGTTCGTCCTGTTCGTGGTGCAGGTCCCCTTCTACGGCTGGTTCGCCGACAGGGACGCGACCTGGTGGATCTGGACCTGCCTGGCCGGGGCCGGCCTGGGCCTGATCGGCATCTGGTACGTCCGCAAGCGCGACGCCGCCATCAAGCGCGCGGAGGCCGAACAGGCGGCGCCCCCGGCCGCCTAGGGTCCGTCGCTCGGCGGGTGAACCCGCGATTCCGGCCGTACCGTCGAGAACATGACGCAGCGGGCGAAGATCGACACCGACGGCGAACTCTCGCGACCCGGCGACGCCGGCAAGCGAACCCACGTCGTCCACCGCGTCGCCGGGCTGACCTCAGCCGAGGTCGCCGAACGGGTCGCCCGCGGCGAGGTCAACGACGTACCGCTGCGCAGCAGCCGCTCCACCGCCGACATCGTCCGCGGCAACGTCTTCACCCGCTTCAACGCGATCATCGGCGTGCTGTGGGCGATCATGCTCGTCGTCGCGCCCATCCAGGACAGCCTCTTCGGCTTCGTCATCATCGCCAACACGGGCATCGGCATCGTCCAGGAGCTGCGCGCGAAGAAGACCCTGGACGGGCTCGCCGTCATCGGCGAGGCGAAGCCCACGGTCCGGCGGGACGGCGTCGCCGGCGAGGTGTCCACGTCCGAGATCGTGCTCGACGACCTGATCGAGCTCGGGCCCGGCGACAAGATCGTGG
The DNA here is from genome assembly GCF_036566765.1 of Streptomyces sp. GTDB lineage: Bacteria > Actinomycetota > Actinomycetes > Streptomycetales > Streptomycetaceae > Streptomyces. The sequence continues at coordinate 9,674 of NZ_DATCVQ010000366.1, read as the reverse complement.
TGGACGGCGAGGTCGCCGAGGCGGACAGCCTGGAGGTCGACGAGTCCCTGCTGACCGGCGAGGCCGACCCCGTACTGAAGAAGCCCGGCGATCCGATGATGTCGGGCTCCTTCGTGGTCGCCGGCGGCGGCGCGTTCACCGCCACGAAGGTGGGGCGCGAGGCGTACGCGGCCCAACTCGCCGAGGAGGCCTCCCGCTTCACCCTGGTCCACTCCGAACTGCGCTCCGGCATCTCCACGATCCTCAAGTACGTGACGTGGATGATGGTCCCGACCGCGATCGGCCTCATCATCAGCCAGCTCGTGGTCAAGGACACCGACTTCCAGGAGTCGGTCGCCCGCACGGTCGGCGGCATCGTCCCGATGATCCCCGAGGGGCTTGTGCTGCTCACCTCCGTCGCCTTCGCGATCGGCGTGATCCGGCTCGGCCGCAAGCAGTGCCTCGTGCAGGAGCTGCCCGCCATCGAGGGCCTGGCCCGCGTCGACGTGGTCTGCCTCGACAAGACGGGCACGCTGACCGAGGGCGGGATGGACGTCACGGAGCTGCGCGCGCTCAACGGCAGCGACGAGGCGTACGTACGGAAGGTCCTCGGCGCGCTCGGCGAGTCCGACCCGCGGCCCAACGCGTCCCTGCAAGCCATCATCGACGCCTACCCGGACAGCGTGGACTGGCGCTGCACCGAGTCGCTGCCCTTCTCCTCCGCCCGCAAGTACAGCGGCGCCGCGTTCAGCGAGGGCGACGGGGAGAACTCCACCTGGCTGCTCGGCGCGCCCGACGTACTGCTCCCGGCGGGCGACCCGACGCTCAAGGAGACCGACCACCTCAACGAGCAGGGCCTGCGGGTCCTGCTGCTCGCCCGCGCCGCGGCCGAGCTCGACTCCCCCGAGGTCGCCGAGGGCGCCCGCCCCACCGCGCTCGTCGTCCTGGAGCAGCGGCTGCGTCCGGACGCCGCCGACACCCTCGCGTACTTCGCCGACCAGAACGTCGCCGCGAAGGTCATCTCCGGCGACAACGCGGTCTCCGTCGGCGCGGTCGCCGGCAAGCTCGGCCTGCCCGGCGCGGCGCACACCGTCGACGCCCGCAGGCTGCCGAGCGAGCAGGCCGCGATGGCGAAGGAGCTCGACGACAACGCGGTCTTCGGCCGGGTCTCCCCGCAGCAGAAGCGGGACATGGTCGGCGCGCTGCAGTCCCGCGGCCACACGGTCGCGATGACCGGCGACGGCGTCAACGACGTCCTGGCGCTGAAGGACGCCGACATCGGCGTCTCCATGGGCTCGGGCTCCGAGGCGACGCGGGCCGTCGCCCAGATCGTGCTGCTGAACAACAGCTTCGCCACGCTGCCGTCGGTGGTCGCCGAGGGCCGCCGGGTCATCGGCAACATCACCCGGGTCGCCACCCTCTTCCTGACGAAGACGGTGTACTCGGTGCTCCTGGCGATCCTGGTGGTCTGCTCCCAGGTCGAGTACCCGTTCCTGCCGCGGCATCTGACCCTGCTGTCCACGCTCACCATCGGCGTCCCGGCCTTCTTCCTCGCCCTCGCCCCCAACAAGGAGCGCGCGAAGCCGAACTTCGTGAAGCGGGTGATGCGGTACGCGATCCCCGCCGGCATCGTCGCCGCGGCGGCGACCTTCGCCACGTACCTCCTCGCCCGCTCCCACTACAGCGGCACGGGCGCGCTGGACGCCGAGACGAGCGCGGCGACGCTGACGCTGTTCCTGGTCTCCATGTGGGTGCTGGCGATCGTCGCCCGCCCGTACACCTGGTGGCGGATCGCGCTGGTCGCGGCGATGGGCGGGGCGTTCCTGCTGGTCCTCGTGGTGCCCTGGCTGCAGGACTTCTTCGCGCTGAAGCTGGTGGGCGTGACGATGCCGTGGACGGCGGTCGCCATCGCGGCGGTGGGCTCGGCGCTGCTCGAGGCGGCGTGGTGGTGGGTGGACCGGAGGTTCCCCGCCTAGGGCCTGTCCGGCGGATCAGGGTCGGATAGGTCGCGGCGGTGCCATCGGCGGCGGGTGCGGGGCGGCTGGTCGGGGGCCCAGCCGAAGGCCAGGGAGCTGCCGACCACGCCGAGCAGCAGCCCGACGAGGAAGCCGCCGAGGTTGGACGTCACCCAGCTCGCCAGGGACGCCAGGACGGCGACGATCGAGTAGAACAGCCGCCGGCTCGGATCGACGATGATCAGCAGCCCGCACACGATCATGATCACGGGTATGACGTAGCCGATCAGGCTGTCGGCCCCTGCCGTGAGGATCACGGAGATGCCGGCCCGCTGGGTGAGCAGGATCTCGGCGCCGCCGAGGGCGACGGCGAGACCCGCACCGAACGGGCGGCGGCGCCGCCAGCGGCGGAAGGTCCGCCAGGGATGCCTGCTTCTCGGCGGTCCGCCCGCCATGGCTGTCGTCTCCGCCGTCCCGTCCGTGCCCGCCGTCATCGTCGGCAGCCCTCCGAGGCCATGAGGTGCTCCTGACATGCGAGGAACCAGACCTGCGCGGTGTCCTGGCGCGGACGACCGGTTCCCCGCCCCGCCTGGGTCTTCCTCTGCTGGTGCGGAGGCAGCCGTGCCGCAGGGAACCGATTCGGAACGTACGCCCGTTATTACTCGCGAGTCAATTGCCGTGCAGAAACCGCTTGTTGCCCGTCCCCGCGGGCGATCGCGAGCGGGACGAACGGCGCGAGCACCACATGCACCAGGCTCTCCAGGAACTCCGGCAGCCCCCTGCGCGGTGCACGGCCGCGTGCACCGCGCAGACCCGTCACCCCGGACAGGCAGACCGTCACCTGGTCGAACCGATCAGTCGAACCACCTGTCCCGGGCGAGCTCCGCCGTCCGGGACGGGTCCTCCAGGAGGGCGGCGACCTCGAAGCGGCGGGGCCATTGGCCGGCGGCCCAGGCCAGGCCTGCCGCGACGCCTTCCAGGGTGGCGGCGTGGATCGCGCCGTCCGGGGTCTGCCGCCAGTCCAGTTCGACGCCTCCCGCGCGGAGTTCCTCGTGCTCGATGTACGAGGGCGGGGTGTCGGGGCCCAGCAGGGCGTGGACGGACGGAGGGACCTCGTGTTCCTCGCCCACCGTCGTCACCTCCGCCTCGACGGCCTCGCTCAGGCGGCGTACCTGGAACAGTTCGGCCAGGTCAGCCGCTCGGGACGGGGCCACCGGCAGCAGCGGGAGGCCCGCGGTGAGCGGGAGGAGGTCGGGGGCGTCGGCGACCAGGGCGTCGGCGGCGTCCACCACGCGCAGTTCGCCGTCGACGACCGCGCGGAGCTCGTCCGGCAGGGTGACCTGGTCCGGGTCCATGTCGGTCAGGGCCGTGTACAGGGCGTGCAGCTGCGCGCCGCCGACCTCGCGGTCCGGGTCGGCGAGCCGGGTCAGGAGCTCGGCCGCGCCGCCCGGTTCGTCGAGGAGCGCGGCCACCGAGGTGCGTACGCCCAGGGCCCGGAGCACCTGCTCGTCCTCGAAGCCGGTCGCGTCGGCGGAGTCGTACAGGCCGATCAGCAGCGGGTCGGTACCCGCGGCGCGCAGGCCGGCCGGTCGGCGGCCGTCCAGGACCGGGTGGTCGCGCAGCCACCAGGCGGTGTACGAGCGCACGGTCTCGGTCGTGCCGTCCGGCAGCAGCACCCGTACCGGCTCGGTGAGCGCGTCCCGCAGCGGCGGCTGGGCGAGCAGCGCCAGGGCCTTCGGCCAGGCGTCGTCGTCGACCAGGTCGAGGTCCCGTACGGCGACGATCTCGGTGGCCACGGGGGGTACGGGGGTCTCCGGGAGGCGGTCGAGGACGTCCTCGCACCACACGTCGACCGCGTCGAGCAGTCCGGCGTCGTCCGGCTCGGGGAAGTCGCTCTCGCGGGGCTCCAGTTCGTCCGGGTCGAGGACCAGGTCGGTGGCGCGGACGAGGGCGAAGTTCGCGAGGACGCCGCAGGCGGCGAGGGGCTGCGCGCCCCAGCGGGAGGCCAGGTCGGCGTCGACGAAGGCGAGTTCGTCCTCCCCCATCACCGATGCGAACGGGCTGCCGGGCAGCACCAGCTCGCCGGCCGGGGCGAGTTCGCCGTCCTCGTCGGGCAGCGCCAGCGCGCCGAGCCACGGCTCGTCGCCCGGCTCCAGCTCGGCCTCCCGGACGAGGGCGAGCACGATCTCGGCGAGCTCGTCGGCGTCGGGGGCGTCCGCGTCCTCGTCCCAGATCTCCCCCGCGTCGAGCGAACCGGCGACGGCGGCCCGCACCTGCGGGGTGGTCAGGATGGCGCGCGGCGTCGCGGGCAGCGCGCCCAGCTTCTCCAGGAGCGGGTGGGCGGCGTCCGGGTGCGCGACCTTGAGGCCGAGCCGGGTCAGGTCGGCGGGGGTGTGCTCCTGGGGGAGGAGGAGGTGGCGGGGGCCGATGGTGGTGCGGGTACGGGAGGGGGCCTGGCCGCCCTCGTCCGGCTGCTCCGGGGCCTCGGGCAGGACCTGCGCCGCCTCACCCGCGCTCGCCAGCGGGACGGGCAGGCCCGTCAGGCGGTCCGGGTCGACGCCGGCGAGGGACTCGTACAGCCGCCACCACCAAGACGGGGACCTGTCGACTCCCGCGAGCCGGTCCACCGCCTCGGTGAGCGGGACGCGGCCGACGCCGAGGGTGCGCAGTTCGGCGCGTCGCTCCAGGCCGGCGGGCAGGAGGGTCGGGAAGACCTCCGCCAGGACCTGAACGGTCTCCGCGCCCGCGCCCTCGACGACCTCGGCCTCCACCGGGCGCAGCGCGGGCAGCTCCTCGGACGGCGCGGCGGGAGCGAGGAAGGCGACGCGGGGCAGCCGCTGGAGGATCGCCCCGCGCAGCGCGCCGTCCAGGCCGCCCTTGCCGAGCGGGCCGGGCACCAGCTCGATGGTCTCGACGCCGACCGGGTCCCAGTCGCCGAGGAGTTCGGCGTACGCGTCGGCCGCGCGCTCGACGACGAAGTCGGTCAGCGGGCCGGGGGCGGGGTGCCGGCGGGCGGTGTCCAGCGGCAGCGAGGCGATCAGGAGGGCGGGGATGCCGAGGGGTTCGTCGGTGGGCGTCGGCGCGTGGACGACGGGCGCGGTGCCGGGGTACTGCGGGGCCCCCACGCCGTCCACGGGGACGGCCCAGGTCACCGACCAGTGCGGGCGTAGGCGTTCCTCGACGGGGCGGTCGGCGAGCAGCTTGGGGTCGAGCGGGCCGCCGTGGCTGACGGTCCGCCAGCGGCGCAGGCCCGAGGCGGAGTCGTCGAGGTGGACGTAGCCGTCGTGCTCGGAGCGGCGGAGGGTCCGTACGCCCTCCCCGGTCTCGACGACGATGTCGGCGAGACCGGGGAGGGTGAGGAGGAGGGCGTCGTCGATGCTGCTCAGGAGCCGCTCGGCGAGGTCGACGGCGGCGGAGTCGCGCAGCGGGAGGACGACGACGGTGTCGTAGCCGTCGGGCGCGGTTCCCTCGGCGGGCAGCGGGAGGCGGAGCAGCGGTACGTGGCCGTCGCGGCGGCGCAGCTCGTCGCCGAGGCCGGGGCTGTGCCGGGCCGCGTCGGCGGCGAGCTCGCGGGCCTCGGCGAGGGACCAGCGGACGCCGCCGTGCCGGCCGAGGACGGCGGGCTCGTCGCTGACCGCGAGGACGGCGGCGAAGCCGACGCCGAACCGGCCGACGGCGGCGGTGTCGTGCTCACGCTTGGCGGAGGCGCGGAGGGTGGACAGCGACTCGACGCCGGTCGCGTCGAGGGGCGCGCCGGTGTTCGCGGCGGCGAGGAGGGCGGGGGCGTCGGGGCCGGCGGGGTGCAGGGTGAGCCGGAGGCGGCCGGTGACGCCGGCGCGGCGGGCGGCGTCGGCGGCGTTCTGGGCGAGCTCGACGACGAGGCGGTCGCGGTAGCCGCCGAGGACGAGGTCCTCCTCGGCGTTGGCGTCCTCCCGGAACCGCGCCGGACTGGCCCCCCAGGCGTTGAGCACACCCCGCCGCAGCCGTGCGGTGCCGAAGGGATCGGCTCCGTCGGTGGTCGTCCTGACGCTGACGCTCACGTCTGACTCCTCGTGTACGGCGGGGTTGTGACCGGGTGCCCGAAGGTACCCCGACGGGCGGGGCTGGGGCCGCTGGTGGGGAGCCGGCGGGGCGCCGCCCCGTCCGAACGGGGGCGGCGCCCCCGGCCAGCCCCTACGAGTGGCCCAAGTCCTCCGACGCCCCGTCGGGTTCCGAAACCGAGCCCGAGTCCTTCGCCGGGCGCAGCGGGAATTCGTCCGCCGCCATCGAGTCGAAGACCGGCGCCGCCGGGCGCGGCGGCTTCGGCATGACCGCCGCCTCCGAGTGGCCGCCGCAGCCGTACGAGAGGGAGACGACGCGGCCGTCCGCCGGGGAGAACTCGTTCGCGCAGACGCCGAAGGCCTGCCGCAGCGAGCCCGCCAGCGGGACCAGGAAGGCGCAGGACTCGCAGGACGCCGGAGCCGCCTGCGCCATCGGGGTCTTCGCGCCGAACGCCTCGTCCCAGCGGTCCGCCGCGATGTGCAGTCCGTACCGCGACAGGACCCGCGCCCGCCGCATCCCGAGCTCCTCCGCGACCGAGACGATCGCGCCGCGCGAGGGGGTGCGGGAGGTGATCTCGGCGTCCTCGACGTCGAGGTGCTCGGCCATCTCCTCGGAGACCGCGGAGTTCGGCGGCGGCGTGTCCTCGCCGCTGAACCCGGGCTCGAGCCGCAGGTCGTCCGCCTCCGTCGGCAGCAGGTCGCCCGGCCCCATGTCGCCCGGCCGCAGCCGCTCGCTCCACGGCACCCACTCGGGCGCGAGCAGCGCGTCGGAGCCCGGCAGCAGGACGGCCTCGTCAAGGGTGACGTTCTTCGCGCGGGAGGCGCGGGTGACGGTGACGGCCCAGCGCCAGCCCCGATACCCCGCGTCCTGGCACGCGAAGAAGTGCGTGACCACGCGGTCGCCGTCCGCGACGACCTCGACGTGCTCCCCGACGATGCCGGGCGCGGCCAGCTCCTCCGCCGCCGCCCTGGCGAGGGCTACCGCCTCGGCGCACAAACGGTCCGGGATACGCGTGGCTCGCGGGGTACGGCTTCGCGTCGTCGCAGCACTCACAGGTCTCGCTTCTCTCCTACGCCGTCTCACGGGTGCGCCGGCCGAGGAGCGAGCAGCGACGATCGATGTACGGGCGGCGGGCGGAGCGGACCAGAGGGCCGCATCGACGTCCGCGCCCGACGTTTCTCGTGAGTCTCGCGAGTCTCGGGCACACCTACCGACATCCATTCTGCGGGATGCCGAACAGGCGCGCGGCCGAGAGCTTCCGCCGGTGGCGCGCTACGCACGCTACCCCCTCCGCAGCCCGCCGCCCACCTGCCCGTCCCAAGTGGCCCCGATCCCGGTTCGGAGGAAACGCCGATCCCGGCGCGTACGAAAGGGGTGTGGGGCATCGGAGTGGGGGACGATGAGGGGGTGGCAGCCGCGAGGTCGTCGACGGGTTCGTCGGGCCGGGCCGGGCCGTTCCGCCGGGCGGGCCGGCAGGTCGGCCGCGCTCTGCACCTGCCCTTCACCGGCACCGCGAAGGGCATCCGCCGCGCCACGCACGCGCACGGCGCGGGCGAGTCCGGCCTCGGAAAACTGATCGAACTGCACGCGGTGAACGGCGCGGGCGACATGATGATCACCGTCGCCCTCGCCACCACGGTGTTCTTCTCCGTGCCGACCGACGAGGCGCGCGGCCGGGTGGCGCTCTACCTGGCCGTGACGATGGCCCCCTTCACCCTCCTGGCCCCCGTCATCGGCCCGCTCCTGGACCGCCTGCCGCACGGCCGCCGCTGGGCCATGGCGGGCGCGATGCTGACCCGGGCGGTACTGGCCCTCACGATGTCCGGAGCGGTCGCCACGGGCGGCCTGGAGCTGTATCCGGCGGCGCTCGGCGTGCTCGTGGCGTCCAAGGCGTACGGGGTGGTCCGCAGCGCCGTCGTGCCCCGGCTGCTGCCACCGAATTTCTCGCTCGTGAAGGCGAACTCCCGGGTGACGCTGGCCGGCCTGCTCGCCACCGGCATCGCCGCGCCGATCGGGGTGGGCTTGCAGCGGATCGGCCCCGCCTGGCCGCTGTACGGGGCGTGCGCGCTGTTCCTGCTCGGCGCGTTCTGGGCGCTGCGGATGCCGCACAAGGTGGACTCGGCGAAGGGCGAGCGGCCGGCGCACCTGCTGACGCACGGCGAGAAGAAGCCGAGCCTGCGCACGGTCGGCCCCTCCGTGCTGCACGGCCTCCAGGCGAACGCGGCGCTGCGCGGGCTCTCCGGGTTCCTGATCTTCTTCCTGGCGTTCCTGCTGCGCGAGGAGCCGCTGGCGGGGCAGAGCGCGGCGGTGTCGCTCGGCATCGTGGGCGTGGCGGCGGGAGTGGGGAACGCGTGCGGGACGGCGGTCGGCTCGCTGCTGCGCGACCGCAGCCCGGAAGTGATCATCGCCACGATGATCCTGGTGGAGCTGACGGCCGCCGTCCTCGCCGCGCTGTTCTTCAGCCCGGCCATGGTGGCGGTCCTGGCGGCGGTGGCGGGCCTGTCGCAGGCCCTGTCGAAGCTGTCGCTCGACGCGCTGATCCAGCGGGACGTCCCGGAGGTGGTGCGGACCTCTGCCTTCGCCCGCTCGGAGACGCTGCTGCAGATGGCGTGGGTGGTGGGCGGCGGGATCGGCATCGCGCTGCCGCTGGACGGGGCGTACGGGATGGCGGTGGCGGCGGCCATCCTGGCGACGGGCGCGGTGCTGTCCGTACGCGGCCTCCTGAGCGCCCCCCGCCGCCCGCCGCCGAGCCCCCAGGGCCCGAAGGACTCCCCCGGCTCTCGGGGCTCGCGTGTGATGTGAGGGACGGCCGCCGCGGGGGGGCCGGTCGGCCTCCGTGCCGTACGGCCTCGGGTGACCTGAAAGGGCCCAACCGGGGGGTCGGCAAGCCACCCCGCGACACGCCCGATAGCCTTCGGCTCATGACCGTTCCGTTCTTCTCCGTCAAGCGCCGCCGGGCCGTCGCCGCCCTCGGGGCCGTCTCCGCCGGGCTCCTCGTACTCTCCGCCTGCGACAAGCCGACCCCGCTCGCGACCGTGACGGTCGGGTCGGACTCGGTGCACACCGAGGCCGCCTGCTACAACGACGGCGACGCCATCAAGGAGTCGCAGGTCCAGGCCTGTCTGAACAAGAAGTCCGAGACCTCGATCTCCGTCTCCTCCGACGACAAGATCCGGTTCGGCGTCGACCCGGAGATCGCCGACCACGGCTGGACGATCTTCCTGGGCGGCCAGCAGGCCGAGCCCGAGCCGTACAAGAAGACGTACCGGACCATCCCGGCCAGCGCCTTCTTCTCCGCCCAGGGCGGCGAGGCGACGAACAAGACGCAGGTCACGATCGTCGAGAACACCGGCAAGAAGCTGACCGGCATCTGGCACTTCGAGCTGAAGAAGAAGTCCTGATCCCCCGGTGGCCGACCGGATCCTGATCGTGACGGCCGTGGCGGCGGAGGCCGACTCCGTCGCCCGCGGCCTCACCGGCGGCGGCCCCGGCTCGGGCGTCCTGCCCCTGCCGGGCGGCTACGCCCTGCGCCGCTACGCCTCGTCGATCCCGCTCCCGGGCGGCGGAGCGCTGTCCGCGCACGGGCCGCTCTCCGGCTCCGACTCCGCGGGCGCACTCGCCGCACCCGGTCAGGTCCCCGCCCCCGTCGCGCACCGCCCCGTCGTCGACGTCCTGATCGCCGGCGTCGGCCCGGCGGCC
>NZ_DATCVQ010000365.1:0-15434 GCF_036566765.1 Streptomyces sp. | reverse complement strand
GGCGGTTCCACCGGCGGCCCCGGCGGCACCACGAACCCCGACGGCACCACCCAAGACGGTCCCGGCGACAACCTGCCCGGCGCCTCCGGGGACGAGGACGAGGGCGGCGACCCCACCGACCCGTACGAGCCGATCGGCGACGGCGGGAAGAACGACAAGGGCGACAAGGGCGGCGACGACGAGGACAACGACTGCTCGGGCTTCTGGGGCTGCACCCTCGACTACGGCGGCCAGGTCCTCGGGGGTCTCTTCGTCGACGGCATCTGGGGCGACCTCACCGACACCTGGAACACGATCATCCACCCGATCGACAGCATCTCCGGTCTCGGCGACTACTTCGGAAGCCTCGGCGACATCTGGACCGAGGGCACCAAGAACGCCGGCGACAAGTGGGACAAGGGCGAGTACTGGGACGCGCTCACCGACTGGGGCGGGAGCGGTGTCGACGTCGTCCTGAAGCCGCTGGACGACATGTTCATCGGCGACGAGGTGCGCGACAAGTGGAACAACGGCCAGAAGACGCGGGCGGTCACCAACGTCGTCTGGAACGTCGGCTCGCTCTTCATCCCCGGCTACGGCGAGGCCAAGGCCGCGGCGAAGCTGGGCAAGCTGGGTCGCCTCGGCAAGATCGCCAGCAAGGTCACCGAGGCCGTCGACAAGGCCAAGGACGCGACGGGCAAGGCCCGCAAGGCCGCCGGCAAGGGCGACGCCAAGGGTGCGCGGGACGCCGCCGACGAGGCGCAGGATCTTGCGGACGACGCGAAGAAGAAGGTCGAGGAGGCCGGTGAGTGCAAGATCGCTCTCGGCGCGCTGCAACGCGTCCCGTACGGCGGGGGAGTCCCACGGCCGGTCGGCGGCGTCGCCGGTAACGGCACGGGCGTCATCGCCGCCCCGCCGGCGGTGATCCCGGTCGCCTTCGCCGCCGAGGGCGACGACATCTGCAAGGGCAAGGAGGCGGACGACGCCCGCGAGGCCCAGAAGGAGGCCGACGAGGCCGACAAGGTCGCGGACGGCGCGGAGCTCGGCAGCGTGGCGGACAGGGTCAAGCAGAGGATCATCGACGCCCGCGACAAGCAGAAGACGCCCAAGGAGGACCGCTTCCAGCTGAACGAGAAGGGCATCGACAACCTGGTCAAGAAGGCCAAGGACGACCCGGACTACAACAAGGGCGAGTACAGCAAGGAGGAACTGGCCTCCGCACTGAACGACCTCGACGAGATGCTCGCGAACAAGGCCATCGACAACCAGACCCGAGGCTCGCTCGCCTCCACCGTCCTCAAGGCCAACGACCGGCACCAGCTGGCCGAGGCGATGGCCGAGGTCCGCGCGGCCCAGCGGTCGGTCTCCGAGGCGGCCGACGGCACCAAGGTGTACGGCGCGGTCGGCGCCAAGAAGGGCCGCCAGTCCGTCGACATGGGCGACGGCACGAAGGTCGACGTGAGCGGCATCGACGACGTCGACGTCCTCTACAAGGGCAAGGACGGCAGCGTCCACGCCGTCGAGGTGAAGAACACCGCGAACGCGGCCACCAAGGCGACCATCCCGGCCCAGGCGAAGCGGCTCGCCGACTGGGCCAAGGAGGACGGCGCGACCCCGCCGCGCGTGGCCCGGTACGAGATCGAGCAGCAGAAGGACTGGCACAAGGTCTTCGACGGCTACCAGAAGGGCAAGGACGGCAACGCGCCTCCGGGCACCCCGGCCCAGACCTTCGCGGACAACGGGATCAACGTCCGGATCGCCGGCCAGGACTTCACTCCGCAGCAGATGAAGTCCATGAACGACGCGTGGAACTCCAAGACCGACGCCGAGAAGCGGGCGGCTCTGGATTCGGGCAAGATGAACGACCCGAAGAGCGCGATGGACTACCTGGGAGTCAAGTGACCGCCGACGACACCCCGCTGCTGCCGGAAGCGCTGCGCGCCTCGCCCTTCGGGTGGGGAGCGTGGCCCTCCGACGAGAACGACGAGCTGCTCGCGCTCGCCCGCGGCGTACTGGAAGCGGCGCTGCCGGCGGCTCCGCTCGCGGTCCCCGAGCCGCCCTTCCTCGGGCACGCCGACGACAAGTTCTACGCCGACGACGAAGAGGTGCCCGACTGGGTGCTCATCTGGCCGGTGCTGTACGACCACAGCGACGGCGTCCACGTGACCGCCGGGCAGGTGGCCGCCGCCGAGGCCGAGTGTGCCCGGCGGGGGCTGGACACCACGGACTTCCAGGAGGTCTGGGTCCGGCGGATCACCGGGTGGATCGTCGAGAAGGCCCTGGAGTGGTGCGGGCTCATGGTCGACGACCTCGACTCGCTCACCCCGTGGTTCCCGGAACTCGCCGAGCAGTACGCCCTCCGGGGCCTCGCCGCCGAGAAGGCGGTCCTGGCGCTGCGCGGCACCGTGGATCTCCCGGCGAGCCGCGCCGCGCTGACGCGGCTCGCCGCCGACACGTCGCTGCCGGACGACATCCGCGAACTCGCCGCGTACCCGCTCGACCGCTAGCGGCCCCGCCCGGAGCTCCGGTACCGGCGTTCCGGGCGGCCCGTCCCGCCGTACTTGAGCGTGACCTCCGCCCGCCCCGTCTCCGCGAAGTACTCCAGGTAGCGGCGGGCGCTCACGCGGGACAGGGAGCCGGCCTCCGCGCATTCCGTGGCGGAGAGGCCCTCCGGGTGGGCGTGGAGGATGCCCTCGACCAGGTCCGCGGTGTGGGCGGCCAGGCCCTTGGGGAGTTCGCGGGAGCCTGGCGGGCGGGCGCCGAAGATCTGGTCGACGTCCTCCTGGCGGGCCTCCTCCAGGCCGTCGAGCCTGGCCCGCAGCGAGGCCACGTGGAGCAGCTGCTCCCGCAGCGCCGCCTGGTTGAACGGCTTGATCAGATAGTGCAGCGCCCCCGCCCGCAGCGCCGAGCGGACCGTGCCCGCGTCCCGCGCCGCCGTGATGAACAGGGCGTCCATGCCGAGTCCCGCCGCCCGCAGCTCCCGCAGGACGTCGATGCCGTCCATGTCGGGCAGGAAGATGTCCAGCAGGACCAGATCCGGACGCAGCTCCCGCGCCGCGCGCACCGCGTCCGCGCCGTTGTGCGCGACCCCGACGACGGAGAAACCCTCCACGGTCGAGACATATCGGGCGTGCAGTTTCGCGACCATGAAGTCGTCGTCCACCACCAGCACCTTCGTCACGCGGCCACGCTAGGTCCCGACCACAAGGACCACAACGTCCGTTGATTGCGGAAGAGAGACAGCTTCTTAACGCGCAGGCAACATGTGGGCCACTTCACATCCCCAACCGAGAGGCGGCTCACGTGCGTCTGCGCACCCCCCTCGCCCTGTTCGGGGCCGCGCTGCTGGTGCTGGTGGGGCCGCCGTTGCTCGCCACCGGCAGCGGCTCCGACACCGGCACCCGGATCCCCGGCCTGCGCTTCATGGTCCCCAACACCCCCGGCGGCGGCTACGACATCACCGCCCGCACCGCGGCCAAGAACGCCGAGGAAGCCGGGCTGACCAGCGACATCGAGGTCTTCAACCTGCCCGGCGCCGGCGGCACCGTCGGCCTCACCCGGCTCGTCGGCGAGCACGGCAACGGCCGGCTCGCGATGTCCATGGGCCTCGGCGTCGTCGGCGCCGTGCACACCAACAAGACCCCGAAGACCCTCGCCGACACCACCCCGATCGCCCGGCTCACCATGGAGCAGGACATCGTCGTGGTGAGCAAGAACTCCCCGTACAAGACCATCCAGGAGCTCCTCGCCGCCTGGAAGAAGGACCCCGGCAAGCTGCCCGTCGGCGGCGGCTCCTCGCCCGGCGGCCCCGACCACCTCGCCCCGATGCTGATGGCCCAGGCCGCCGGCATCGCGCCGAAGAGCGTCAACTACATCCCCTTCGACGGCGGCGGCGAGCTCCTCGCCTCCATCCTCGGCAACAAGGTCGCCTTCGGCGTCTCCGGCGTCGGCGAGTACCTCGACCAGATCGAGTCCGGCGAACTCCGCCTCCTCGCCGTCACCGGCGCCCAGCGCGTCCCCGGCCTGGACGCGCCCACCCTGCGCGAGGCCGGTCTCGACACCGAGTTCATCAACTGGCGCGGCGTCGTCGCCCCGCCCGGCCTGACCGACGCAGAACGCGACAAGCTCATCGGCCTGGTCACCAAGCTGCACGACTCCCCGCAGTGGAAGGAGTCGCTGAAGAAGAACGGCTGGAACGACGCCTTCCTGCCCGGCGACACGTTCGGCGACTTCCTCACCGAACAGGACGAGCGCGTCGGCTCGGTGCTGAAGGAGCTGGGACTGTGACCACCCCCACCACCACGACCACGGACAAGCCCGCAACGACCGAGCCGTCCTCCTGGCTGCGCTCGCACTCCGAGCTCGGCGTCGGCCTCATCCTCCTGATCCTGGGCGTCCTCGTCCTCACCGACGCCCTCACCATGTCCGTCGACATCGCCGCGCGCGGACCCGTCGGACCGCGCACCGTCCCCATCGTCGTCGGCGCCGGACTGCTTGTCGTCGCCGTCCTCCTCGCGGTCGACGTGCTGCGCGGCGGCCGCGGAGAGTCCGAGGCGGGCGAGGACGTCGACCTGTCCGAGCCGAGCGACTGGCGCACCGTCCTGCTCCTCGCCGGCGTCTTCCTCGGCTTCGCCGTCCTCATCGGGCCGCTCGGCTTCCCGATCTCCGGCGCGCTGCTCTTCTGGGGCGCCGCGTACGCCCTCGGCAGCCGGCACCTCCACCGAGACCCGCTGATCGCGGCCGTGCTCGCCCTCGTCACCTATGTCGTCTTCAACAACCTGCTCGGAGTCCCGCTGCCCGGCGGCCCGCTGATGGGAGTGCTCTGACCCATGGATTCCCTGACCTCCCTGATCGACGGCTTCGGCACGGCGCTCACCCCGATGAACCTGCTGTGGGCCGCCATCGGCGTGCTGCTCGGCACCGCCATCGGCGTCCTGCCCGGCATCGGCCCCGCCATGGCCGTCGCGCTGCTGCTGCCCGTCACGTACGGACTCGAACCGACCGGCGCGTTCATCATGTTCGCCGGCATCTACTACGGGGCCATGTTCGGCGGCTCCACCACCTCGATCCTGCTCAACACCCCCGGTGAGAGCGCGGCCGTGGTCGCCGCCATCGAGGGCAACCCGATGGCCAAGGCCGGACGCGGCGCGCAGGCGCTCGCGGCCGCCGCGGTCGGGCACTTCGCCGGCGGCATGATCGGCACGATCCTGCTGGTCGTCCTCGCGCCCACGGTCGCGAAGCTCGCCGTCGACATCGGCGCCCCGGACTACCTCGCCCTCATGGTCCTCGCGTTCATCGCGGTGACCTCCGTCCTCGGCTCCTCCCGGATCCGCGGTCTGGCCTCGCTCCTCGTCGGCCTCACCCTCGGACTGGTCGGCCTCGACCAGATGACCGGTCAGCAGCGACTCACCTTCGGCTCGCTCCAGCTCGCCGACGGCGTCGACGTCGTCATCGTCGCGGTCGGCCTCTTCGCCATCGGCGAGGCCCTGTGGGTCGCCGCCCACCTGCGCCGCTCCGCCGGCGAGGCGATCCCGGTCGGCCGTCCCTGGCTGGGGAGGGCCGACGTGAAGCGCACCTGGAAGTCCTGGCTGCGCGGCCCGGTGATCGGCTTCCCGTTCGGCGCGATCCCGGCCGGCGGCGCGGAGATCCCGACCTTCCTGTCGTACGTCACCGAGAAGCGCCTGTCGCGGCACAAGGACGAGTTCGGCCGCGGCGCCATCGAGGGCGTCGCCGGGCCCGAGTCCGCCGCCTCCGCCTCCGCGGCCGGCACGCTCGTCTCGATGCTCACCCTCGGCCTGCCCACGACCGCCGTCGCCGCCGTGATGCTCGCCGCCTTCCAGCAGTACGGCATCCAGCCCGGACCGCTGCTCTTCGAACGCGAACCCGAGCTGGTGTGGGGCCTGATCGCCTCGCTGTTCGTCGGCATGGTGCTGCTGCTCGCGCTCAACCTGCCGCTCGCGCCGGTCTGGGCGAAGCTGCTGCGCATCCCGCGCCCGTACCTGTACGCCGGCATCCTGTTCTTCGCCGCGGTCGGCGCGTACGCGGTAGGCGGCGAGGCGTTCGACATCGTCGTCCTGCTGGTCATCGGCCTCATAGGGTTCGGCATGCGCCGGTACGGACTGCCCGTGCTGCCCGCCGTCATCGGCGTCATCCTCGGCCCGGCCGCCGAGCAGCAGCTGCGCCGCGCGCTGCAGATCAGCGACGGCTCGCTGACCGGCCTGGTCGACACGCCCTTCGCGGTGACCGTGTACGCGGTGATCCTGCTCCTGCTGGCCTGGCCCCTGGTGAAGAAGGTGATCAACCGCCGCCGTACCGTGGCGGGATGACCGACCGTACGCTCCCCGACGCGCCCCGGCCCGCGACGGCCGCCGACGTACCCGCCGTGAAGGCCGTGATCGACGCGGCCTTCCAGCACTACATCGAACGGATCGGCCTCGTGCCGGCCCCGATGCGGGCGGACCACGCGGCGAACGTCGCCGCGGGCCGGGTGTTCGTCTGCGGCGACCCGGTGACCGGGCTCGTCGTGGTGATCCCCGAGGTCGACCACCTCTACCTGGACACCGTCGCCGTCCACCCCGACGCCCAGGGCACCGGCCTCGGCCGCGTCCTGCTCGACTGGGTGGAGGCGCACGCCCGCGCCCTCGGCGCCCCCGAGGTCCGGCTGCTCACCAACGCGCTGATGTGGGAGAACCAGAAGCTGTACGAGCGGTACGGCTACGAGGTCGTGGAGCGGCGTGCGGAAGGACCGTACGACCGTATTCACTACCGGAAGCGCCTCAACTCGCCACCGATGGAGTGAGGTTCGGACGGAACGGGCGCGCGATCCGGTATCCCTGGCGGGCAGTGCCGCTCCGGCACCCTCCCCACCCCGAAGGGAACCTTCGATGCGCGTACGTCTCGTCCTCGGCACCGTCGCCGCTGCGCTCCTGCTCGCCGGCGCGGCGACGGCCCACGCGGCGACCGGTCACACCGCCCCGGGTACGGCCGGCGACGGTGTGACCGTCGACCAGGCCGGCGGCCTGGCCGACGACGGCACGGTGACGCTCTCCGGGACCTACCGCTGCCTCGACGACAGCGCGGGCCCGGTCTTCGTCAGCAGCACCCTGGTCCAGGACCGGCACTCGCAGGGGATCGGCGGCACCCGGGCCGTCTGCGACGGCCAGGTGCACGCCTGGTCCAACTCCTCCGTCGTCCACGACCCCGCCTACCGGCCGGGCGAGGCCCGGGTGAAGGCCACCCTGATGCAGCTCAGCTCGGAGGCGATGGGCATCCCGCTGCCCGAGTTCCGGGCCATGCGGGACGCTGACGTGATGCTGGGCTAGCGCCGCGGGTCCAGCAGGTCCAGGAGGCCGTCCCGGCCCAGGACCTCCAGCTCGTCGAGCGCGGCGACGGCGCAGGCGGCCGCCTCCGGGTCGGTGGCGGCCAGGCCGCTCGCCGCGA
The DNA here is from genome assembly GCF_036566765.1 of Streptomyces sp. GTDB lineage: Bacteria > Actinomycetota > Actinomycetes > Streptomycetales > Streptomycetaceae > Streptomyces. The sequence goes on along the minus strand of NZ_DATCVQ010000365.1, from coordinate 8,015 downwards.
ACTCGTCCTCGTCCAGCCGGAGCACCTCGCTGCCGTCCGCCGACACCCACAGGTCCAGGTCGAGGTCCTCGACCACGACCTGATCCGCGTCGACGGCGGCGGGCCGGGTGACGTCGCAGTACCAGCCCTTGAGCGTGCCGTCGCCGGAGCGGACCTCCTTCACCGCGTACCAGCGGTCCCGCCAGTAGTGCTCGACGAAGACGTCGCCCGGCTCGAACCGTACGAACCCGAAGTCGCGCACGCCCTCGGCGGCCCAGGGGGCGCGGACGGTGAGCCGGACGCCGTCGTCCGCGACCACGTCCGCGGGGTAACGGATCTTGGTCCGCCCCGCCTTGACCAGTGCCACCTGGACCTGGGCACCGACCTCGACCTCAGCCGACCGTGCGGACATGCCTGACCTCCGTTGCGCAGACCTCGTAACCGAACCACTTGTTGATCGCCAGCATCGGGTCGTTGCCCGTGTCGTTGCCGGTGAACGCCTCCGTGCAGCCGGCCGCGCGGGCCCGGTGCAGCGAGTCGTTCTTCGCGAGCTTCGCCAGACCCCGGCCGCGGTACGCGGGCGCGGTGCCGGTCATGCCCGAGCAGTACCGGCCCGCGCCGTCGACCTGCGCGGCGCTGAACGCGGCGGGCACGCCGTCGACCACGGCGATCGTGGTCAGCTCGGCGCTGAACAGGGGGTGGCGCCAGGTGGTCGCCAGCCAGTGCTCGTAGTCGGAGAGTTCGGCGCCCACGTCGCCCGGCTCGTCGGCGGTGGTGAGCGCGTCCAGCTCGAAGAGCGGGCGCGGGTCGGCCGCGAAGTCGGCGGCCGGGCGCAGCTCCACGCCCGCGGGCGGGGCGCAGCGCTCCGGCAGGGGCGCCGTGGCCAGGTCGAGCCGGAGGAAGTGGGCGGAGCGGCGCGAGGCGTAGCCGTGCCGCTCGGCGAAGGCCCGGTTGCCCGGCTCGTCGAGGACCCAGGTGTACAGGTCGGTCGCCCCGCGCTCCGCCAGGTGCTCCTCGGCGGCGCGCATCAGCAGCGTCCCGGCGCCGAGCCGCCGGTGCTCCGGGTCGACGTACACGTTGAGCGAACCGGCGTCGGGCGTCGGGCTCTCGTGCGCGAGGTAGGCCTGCACGGTGCCGATGATCCGGCCGTCGGCCTCGGCCACCAGGGGCCGGGCGTGGGCGTCGGGGTGGGCGTGGGCCCAGTCGAAGGCGGCCTGCTCGGCGGTGGCGAGCATGTAGGGGAGCGCGGCGCGCCGGACCCGGGCGAAGCCCTCGGCGTCCTCCGGCCGGACGTCACGGACGATCACAGTCATGGTGTCGCACACTACGTGCGGGCATGGCGGGATCGCCTCCCATTTTCCGTCGCCCCACCGGGCGGCCTGCGACAATCCGTTCCGTGACGCTGAAGATCTCCGTGGACACGGACTCGACGACCGCTCCGTACGAACAACTGCGCGCCGGCATCTCGGAACAGGCGCGCTCCGGGGCGCTGCCGGTCGGCTACAAGCTCCCGACGGTACGCGGCCTGGCCGAACAGCTGGGACTGGCCGCCAACACCGTCGCCAAGGCGTACAAGGCGCTGGAGGCGGACGGCGTCATCGAGACCCGCGGCCGCCACGGCACGTTCGTCGCCGCGGCCGGCGACGCGGCGGCCCGCCACCTCGCCGCGTCCGCCGCCGCCTTCGCCCAGGAGGCCCACCGCCTGGGAGCGACGAGAGACGAGGCCCGCGCGGCGTCGGAGGACGCGCTGAGGGCGGCGTACGGGGGCTGAGGCGGGGCTGAGACGCGGGCTGAGGCCTCCGGTACCGCCTACAGGTACAGGCCAGCCTCCGGCGTGCGGGATTCCGGGACGGAGGCGCTCGGCGTGCCGCGGCGCAGGGCGTACAGCTCCGCCAGCGTCGCGCCCTCCCGGCCGACGCCGTCCTCCCGGCCCAGCCAGCTCACCGCCTCGCCACGCGTCAGGGCGCCCACCTCGATGCGGGCCAGGCAGCGGCCGGGGCGGACGACGGCCGGGTGGAGGCGTTCCAGGTCCTCGTTGGTGGTGACGCCGACGAGGACGTTGCGTCCCTGGCCGAGCAGGCCGTCCGTCAGGTTGAGCAGGCGGGACAGGGCCTGGCCCGCCGTGTGCTTGGCCTCGCCGCGGATCAGCTCGTCGCAGTCCTCCAGGAGGAGCAGCCGCCAGCGACCCTTCGCCGTGCCCTCGTCCTCGCCGATCGCGATGTCCATCAGATAGCCGACGTCGTTGAACAGCCGCTCCGGGTCGAGCACGCAGTCCACCTGGCACCAGTCCCGCCAGGACCGGGCCAGGGTCCGCAGCGCGGACGTCTTGCCGGTGCCCGGCGGGCCGTGGAGCAGCAGCAGGCGGCCCGCGATGTCCTCGGGCGTGACCTTCATCAGCCGGTCCATCGCCTCGGCCACCGGGGCCGTGTAGTTGGGCCGGACCTCGTCCCACGTGCCGGCGGTGATCTGCCGGGTGGTGCGGTGCGGGCCGCGCCGGGGCGACACGTACCAGAACCCCATCGTCACGTTCTCCGGCTGCGGCTCGGGCTCGTCCTTCGCGCCGTCCGTCGCCTCCTTGAGGATCCGCTCGGCGAGCTCCGGCTCGGTCGCCGTGACGGTGACGTCGGCGCCGCGGTTCCACCGCGAGACCAGCAGCGTCCAGCCCTCCCCCTCGGCGAGCAGGGCGCTGCGGTCGTCGTCCTTCGCGGCGCGCAGCACCCGCGCCCCGGCGGGCAGCAGCGTCGCCGCGGGCTTGACCCGGTCCAGTGTGGTGCTGTGCGCGTGCGGCTGCTCGCCGGTGGCGAAGCGGCCGAGGAAGAGCGCGTCGACGACGTCGGACGGCGAGTCGCTGTCGTCGACGGTGAGCCGGATCGGCAGCACGCGGTGCGGGTCCGCTGGGGTGTCGGGCATGGCGCCCATGATCCGGCGCCCGGGCAGTCCGTGCACGGTGTTTTGACCTGGATGATCCGGGTGGCCCGCGCCGGCCGTCGCGTTCGGCGGAACCGCGACGGACGGCGCGGTGTCAGGGACGCCGGACACCGTTGAGGGCCGCGCGGGTGCGGCGCACCACGGCGTACCCCTTGGTCAGGGCCCGGTCGGCCGCGAACGTCCGCCCCAGCGCGCGGAGTTCGACCAGCCGCTCGAACTCCTCGATACGGGTGGACCGGCGCACGGTCAGCCGCTCCAGGGCGTACGGGCCCTGGCGGCGGCGGGCCGCGGTGTTGCCGACGGCGAGGGCCTGGGCGAAGCCCGCGCCCCGGACCGTGTCCCGCACGCGGCGGCTGGAGTAGCCGTACGGGTAGGCGAACGAGACGGGCGCCGCGCCCAGTTCCTCGGCGACGATCTCCTTGCAGCGCACGGTCTCGGACCACACGCGGTGGTCGTCGAGCTGGTCGAGCTGGGGATGGGTGTGGGCGTGCCCGCCGATCTCCGTTCCGGCGGCGGCGAGTTCGCGCACCTGGCCCCAGTCGAGCATGGTGTCCAGCGCGCCGCCCTCGTCGTACGGGCCGCGCAGCCACCCGGTGGTGACGAACACGGTCGCCGCGAACCCGTACTTGGCGAGCACGGGCAGCGCGTACCGGTGGACCCCCTCGTACCCGTCGTCGAAGGTGATCAGCACCGGCCGCGGCGGCAGCCCCCGCCCCTCCCGCCAGGCCGCGCCGAGCCCGGCCGTGGTCAGCGGCGTGAACCCCCGCCCGGCGAGCACCTCCATCTGCTCGCCGAACGCCTCGGGCGAGACGGACAGCCGACGGGTCGCGGGGGAGGGGCTGGGCCCGACCGCGTGGTACATGAGAATCGGCACGGCCCGGCTCATGCGGCCGCCTCCGATGCGGCGAGGCCGCCCGGCGCCGCCTCCGCCGTCCCGTCCGCTGCCCCTTCCGCCGTCTCCTGCGCCCCCGCCCTCCGCTCGATCGGGCCCGAGGCGAACGTCGTGCCCGTGCGGCGGGTGCGGAGGGTGGCCCATGCGTAGCCGGCCGCGGCTGACGTGACGCCGGCGACGATCGCCGCCGCGCGGCCCGCGCCGCCCGGGCGGGCGAGCAGCGCGTCGCGCAGGCCCCGCAGGACGCCCGCCGGCAGGACCCGGGTGGTGTACCGGCGTTCGGCCTCCAGGCCCTTGGTCGCGCCGACGCTCCGGGCGACCAGTGCCTTGGAGAGGCCCTCCGCGTACGCCCGGGTGCGGAAGTAGCCGAAGCGCTCCCGGGCGACCGGGACCTGGTGGTGGATGACCGCGCGGTCGTCGATCAGCAGGACCGCCTCCGGCACGGCCGTGGCGAGCCGGATGCACAGTTCCGTCTCCTCGCAGCCGAGCGGCCGCCGGTCGCCGTCCCGCCCGATGCCCGTGGCGAAGCCGCCCGCCGCGTCGAAGGCGGTGCGCCGGAAGGACGCGTTGCCGCCGAGCACGTTGCGCACCCGGACGCGCCCGGGCGGCAGCCCGCGGTACGTGCAGCCGACGACCCAGTCGAACTCCTCCGGGAACCACGCCGGTCGCCGGCCCGACGCCCAGGCGGGCAGCGTCCGGCCGCCGACCGCCATGACCCGCGGGTCGTCGTACCCCGCGGCGAACCACCGCAGCCAGTCCCGCTCCGCCACCGCGTCGTCGTCGAGGAAGGCCACGAACTCCCCGCGCGCGACGGCGATTCCGGTGTTGCGGCCGGAGGACAGGCCGCGGGGGCCCGCGTTCGCGAGCACCCGCACCTCCCGCCGGGCGACCTCGTCCCGGTAGGTCTGCGCGAGCCGGGCCCGCAGCGGCTCGTTGTGGTCGACCACGAGCAGCGTCTCCAGGGCCGGCAGGGACTGCGCCCGCACCGAGTCGACCGCGGCGAGGATGTCCCCCCAGCGGTCCTCGGTGTAGACGCAGATCACCACGGAGAACTCGCGGCAGCGGTCGCCGTCGCTCAAGACACCTCTCCTCGCGGGACGTTGACCGAGAACGAGGCCGCTCGCCGCCGCGCCCCGCGCCGTACGCCCTTCTCCGTGAGGATCACCCGAAGCACCCGCAGCCCGTCCCGGACCGCGTTGAGGTTGCTGACCCCGTGGATGCGCAGGTACTCGTGGCTGGGGACCTCCTGGACTCTCAGGCCGGCCTTGACCACCCGGATGTTGATCAGGGTCTCGATCTCGAAGCCGGTGCAGTCCAGGGTGACCTTGTCGAGGCAGTGCCGCCAGAAGGCGTTGTAGCCGTAGCAGAGGTCGGTGTAGCGGGCCCCGAACTTGCGGTTGACCAGGGCGCACAGCGCCCAGTTGCCGAGCCGCCGGATCGTCGTCATGTCGTCCGTGCCGCCGCCGTTGGCGAAGCGCGAGCCCTTGGCGAAGTCGGCGCCGCCGACCAGCGCGGAGACGTAGCTGACGATCTCCTGACCGTCCGCCGACCCGTCCGCGTCGACCATCACGATGATGTCGCCGGTGCAGGCGGCGAAGCCGCTGATGAGGGCGTCGCCCTTGCCCTTGCCTACCTGCTTGACGACCTTGACGTCGGGCCGCAGTTCGCGGGCGACCCGCACGGTGTCGTCGGTGGAGTTCCCGTCGACCAGGACGACTTCGTGGATCCAGTCCGGAAGCGTCTTGAAGACGTAGGGAAGATTTTCCGCTTCGTTCATCGCCGGGATGACGACGCTCACCGGCGGAGTGATGGCCAGATGCGAGGTGATGGCGCGGTACTCGGCGGATATTTCCCGTCCGGAAGTGGCCGGTCGCAGGAATGAACTCATGATCGGTGTTTCCCTCTCGTCCGGTGGACCGCCCGCCCCCGGGCGGTCCGGTTGTCTGTCCGGTTCGAAAGGGGGGTTCACACCCGTGAACCGCACGGCATCGATCTCCGTACGGCATGGGTGAGCTGGTGTTACTGCATGCGCGGCCCGATGCTCGACAGCTCTGTGGCCCCCGAGGTCGGTACCCCCCAACCGCGCCCCGCGCCCGGTCCTCCGTAAAGCCGTGGCCCTCCCCTGAGCCGCTGTGCGAAGTGACCGATGCGGGTGAGATGTACGACGGTATTGATGAATGCGACTGTATGGCAAGCCCTGGCTCTCGACTCACTATTTCGCCGATTTGGTCGGAGTTTTCCAATCCGTTTTAAAGGTGGGGCGTGAGCGTTCAGCGGGAACTCCTGTGAATTCCCGTGCGAATTGATTTCGAATGAGTTCGAGTGATGCGCCGTGAACCACTTCTGCCTCATCGGGCAACAGAGGGCGTGGGGCGCGAGCCCCGCGCATCCGAACGCCCGTGAGCAGGAGGACAGTTGCAGAGATACGAGATGCGCCGAATCGCGGCCGCGGCCGCGTGCGCCGCCGTAGTGCTCTCCGTGGGGCTGACCGCCCCCACCCACGCCGTCACCGTCCCGCACCAGCGGGGCGCCGCCGAGCAGACGGTCACCCTCATCACCGGTGGCCGCGTCAGCGTCGGCGCCAAGGGGCAGTTGGGGAGCATCGAGCGCGCCCCGGGGCGCGAGCGGATACCGGTACGCATCCAGTCCGTCGACGGGCACACCTTCGCGGTGCCGGTCGACGCGCAGCGGCTCATCGCCGACGGGAACGTGTCGACGGTGGCGATCCGCGACGCGTACTTCGGAAAGTAGGCGTATGCGGCCCGCCGGAGCCTTCGGGGCTCCGGCGGGCCGTCGGCGAATGGCCGAATCCGGCCCCTCCGAGAGGCCCTGACGGTGCGTCGGACCGCCGTCCGCCGAATGGTCTTGGCATGGACACTTCCAGAGGTCTACGCGCGCTGCTACCACGGAGTAGGCAGAGATCCTGCTAAAGGGAGGTTCCATGAAACTGTCCCGATTCGCGGCATTCTCCTCGTCGTTGCTCCTCGGCGCCGTCCTCGCCCTCACCGGGGCGGGGGCGGCGCAGGCAGCCGAGAGCGCCGCACTCGACTACGTGGCCCTGGGCGACTCGTACTCCTCCGGTGTGGGCGCCGGAAGCTACGACAGCGCCAGCGGCTCCTGCAAGCGGTCCACGAAGGCCTATCCGGTCCTCTGGGCGGCCGCGAACTCACCCTCCTCGTTCAACTTCACCGCTTGCTCGGGCGCTCGTACGGGTGATGTCACGGCCAATCAGCTCGGCCCCCTGTCCGCCGCCACCGACCTGGTCTCCATCTCCATCGGAGGCAATGACGCCGGCTTCGCGGACGTCATGACCACCTGCGTCCTCCAGTCCGAGGCCACCTGCATCAACCGAGTGAATCAAGCCAAGAGCTACGTCGACACCACCCTGCCCGGCAAGCTGGACGCGGTGTACTCGGCGATCAGATCCAAGGCGTCGGCCGCCCACGTCGTCGTCCTGGGCTACCCCCGCTTCTACAAGATCGGCGGCAGCTGCGTCGCCGGGCTGTCGGAGAACGAGCGCCGGGCGATCAACGACGGCTCCGACTACCTGAACGCCGCCACCGCGAAGCGCGCCGCCGACCACGGCTTCACCTTCGCCAGCGTGGTCCCGGCCTTCACCGGGCACGAGATCTGCTCCGGCTCGGCCTGGCTGCACAGCGTCAACTGGCTGAACATCGGCGAGTCCTACCACCCCACCGCGTCCGGCCAGTCCGGCGGCTATCTGCCCACCTTCAGGAACGCGGCGTGAGCGAGCCCGTCGGGTAGCCGGCCCCGTCCGTCGGGGTCGCCTCCTCGCAGGTCACCGAGAACGCCACCCAGTTCGAGCTCACCTCGGCCGGGCTCCGGACCTCCACCCGGACCCGGTCGTGGTGCGTCTCGCCCGCCTTGTACGTCAGCTCCGTGTGCTCTGCCTGCCGCTGCTTGTCCCCATCGGCCGGGAAATGCAGCGTCTTCCAGCCGGTCGCCGAACTCTCCCCGCTCTCCGTGGCCCAGCGGTACTCGACGGTCGCCGGTACGCGCCCCACGCTGATCGTCGCCGCGAACGCCGGGGCCTCGGCCTCCGGCGCCGGACAACTCCCCTTGTAACTCCCGCGCACCGCCTTCACCCACACGTTCACCGTCTGCTTCGGCGGGGCGCTCGTGGTGGGCCCGGTCGTCGGCGGGGTGCTCGTCGGCGCGGTCGTGGTCGGCGGCGGTGTGCTCGGCGGCGGGGTCG
>NZ_DATCVQ010000364.1:0-11641 GCF_036566765.1 Streptomyces sp. | reverse complement strand
GAGCGGCCTGGCCGGGGCCTCCCTGGGCGAGGCGCCCCTGGCGGCGACGGGTTTCGCCCTGCTCGGCATGCTCCCGGTCGCCCTCGTCTGTCTGGCCGCGCGCCGCCGGATGCCCCTGTACGCGACGGCCGTGCAACGCGGTCTCGTGACTCCGTAGATCACAGATCCCAAGGAGCTGTCATGCACATCGGCTTCTCAGGGCCGTTCCCGGCGGGTTACCTGCGCGACGCCTTCGGCTGCGAACCGCCGCCCACCGACGGCCCGACGTTCATCGGGCAGCTCGTGCACGCCTGGCTCGAACAGGGCCACCAGGTCACCGTGTACGCGCACAACACCGAGCTGCGGCAGCCGTGGACCAAGGTGAACGGTCCGCTGAGAGCCGTCGTCGTGCCCCGACGGCGCTTCGCGCGCGACTACTTGCGGGACTACTACCGTGTCGAGCGGCGACAGCTGGCGGCAGCCATGCGGGAGCACCGTCCCGACGTGGTGAACGCCCACTGGACGTACGAGTTCGCGCTGGCCGCGGTGGCCAGCGGACGGCCCGCCTACGTCACCGCGCACGACGCGCCACTGCGCTGCGCCTGGGAGATGGGCACCGCCTTCCGCTGGCTCTACAACGCCATGGCGGTGCCCGCCGTGCACCGGGCGACCGCGCTGAGCGCCGTCAGCCCCTACACGGCCCGGCATGTACGCCGCTGCCTCGGCGTGCGCCGCCCGATTCGCGTGATCCCCAACGGCATCCCGGTCCAGGACTTCCCGAGCGCCGCCGTACGGGACCGCGGCGCCGCACCGGTCTTCGCCACCGTCCTCAACGGATGGGGACCGCTGAAGAACGGCGAGGCGGTGCTCCGGGCCTTCCCCGCCGTGCGCTCCGCGCTGCCCGGTGCGCGGCTGCTGCTGCTCGGCCAGGGGTTCGAGCCCGGCGGCCCGGCCGCCGCGTGGGCGGCGCGGCGCTCCCTCACCGACGGCGTCGAGTTCGCCGGCCCCAACGGCCACCAGGCGCTCCTGAATCGGATCGCGGAGGAGGTGGACGTGCTGGTCCACCCCTCGCGTGTCGAGGCGTGCCCGTTGACCCTGATCGAAGGCATGGCCATGGGGGTGCCGATCGTCGCCGGCGCGCGCAGCGGCGGCGTGCCCTGGGTGCTCGACGAGGGCCGGGCGGGAATGCTCGCCGACGTCGACTCGCCGGCGTCCTTGGCCTCCGCGATGGTGCGCCTTGGCGGCGACCACGGGTTGCGCACCTGTCTGGCGCTTGCGGGGCGCGCGCGTGCCGTGGCCGCCTTCGACGTGAAGGAGACGGCCTCCGCCTATCTCCGCTGGTTCGCCGAGAACCGCGCTCAGGACATGCCCGTCATGACGTGAGAGCGCTCGGCCGGGGCGAAGAGAATGTTCTCGTAGTCGTACTCCTCGCGAACCTGGTGCGGGAGAACGCGACCATCGCGCATTTCGAAGGCGCGGTAGTCGAACGAGAGGACTTTGTCGACGACTTCCCGGCTCCGCGGAGCATCGGGCACGCCCATGTCCCCCACCTCGATCGACAGGACGGGCCGTGGTCCGCTCAGCAGCTGTCGCATGCCGTCCAGCACGTGCAATTCCGCACTTTCCGCATCGATTTTGACGGCGTCGGGAACGCACCCCTCGTCGCGCACGAAATCGTCGAGCCGGACAGCAGGCACCAGGTGGGTGCGGTCGGACAGCCGGGCCTTGTCGGAATCGGGGAGACGGGGATCGAAGAAGGAGTTGAAGGCGCTGAAGCACGGCCCGTAGTCGTGCAGGGCGAGCGTCGACGTCTCGGACCAGGCGGCCTTGTTGACCTGGGTGACGTTGTGCTCCGTGCCCGTGTTGGCCATCAGCACGCCGAAGGTCGAGGGAGTCGGCTCGAAGGCCAGGACCCGGCCGGTCCGGCCGACGGCTCTGCTCGCCAGCATGCTGAAGTAGCCCATGTGGGCGCCGATGTCGACGAAGGTCATCCCGCGCCGGAGAAACCGCAGGTAGAACGCGCTCAGTTCGTACTCGAAGAAGCCGTTCCGGTGCAGGAAGACGGACACGTCGTCGGGCAGGGTGACGGTCATGCGCTGCCCCCACGGGGTCGGCGCCTGCACTTGTACGCTGTGCCCGATTCGCCTCCATCTGCGCAGCCGTGACGGGGTCGGATACCCCGTGCGCAGGGGATGCCGCAGCACGCGGAAAAGAGACGAGCGCCAGATGCGTTGACGTCGGCAGAGCACTTCGAGAGCGCGTGTGCGGTCCTCGTCGGTCATCGTGTTCATACGTGGCTCCACGGTCTCGCGGTGCTTCCGGACAATTCGCGAATCACTCCTACCATGCCGGCCGAGCATGGTCTCACCTGAAGCAGTGCGAGTCGCTTTGATGCTGCCAATTCGGTGTGGCGCAGAATGTCTTCACGCGACACGTGCGTTGATGTCGCGGCGAATTGCGAAGTCCATATGAAAGGGAGTTCTTCTGTGATCATCCTTCGTCGGGCGCGTAATGCAGTGCGGCGCATCGGCATCGACATCGTTCGCTACCCGGCCTCCTGGTCCGGCCCCCAACTCGTGCAGCTTCTGCAGACCCATGGCATCGACACCGTCTTGGACGTGGGCGCCAACACGGGCGACTACGGCACGATGCTGCGGCACAGCGGATACCGAGGGCGGATCGTCTCCTTCGAGCCGCTGTCCGGGCCCGCGGCCGAGCTGCGCCGCCGGGCCAGGTCCGACCGCCTGTGGTCGGTCCTGCCGTACGCGCTCGGGGACCGGTCCGGGACCGGCACCATCAACGTCGCGGCCAATGCGGGAGCCAGCAGTTCGCTGCTGCCCATGCACGCCCGGCACACTCGGGCCGCGCCGCACGCCCGCTACGTGGGGACGGAATCGGTCCCCTTGCGGCGGCTCGACGAGGTGTGGCACGAGGCCGTCGAGCCGGGCGGGCGCGTCTTCCTCAAGCTGGACGTCCAGGGATACGAGGCGCACGTGCTGCGCGGGGCCGGCGCGTACGCGAAGGAGTGCACCGGCCTCCAGGTCGAAGCGTCGTTCGTGCCGCTTTACGAGGGCGGCCTTCTGTTCTCCGATGCACTCGCTCTCACACAAGGAGAACTGGGCCTCACCTTGATGGCGACCCTCCCCGGATTCATCGACCCCGGCACGGGTCAAATGCTCCAGTGCGACCTGGTGCTCTTCCGCGACTCGGCGCGGGGGAACGCCCGTTCATGAAGCCAGCAGTCGCCGGTAGATCTCGACGTGCTCGGCCACGCCGCGCGCCATGCCGAACCGGCTCCGCATAGCAGCGGTGGCCTGCTGTCCCTGCACGGCGGCGGGCCGCACGGCTGCCTCGGCGAGGGCGCGCGCGAGGTGCTCGGGCGCGACGTCCGTCAGTACCGCCGCCGGGCTCGCCGCCGCCAAGGAGCGCAGGCCGGGAGCATCGGCGAAGACCGCCGGAAGCCCGGTGGCGAGCGCTTCGACGGCGGCGATGCCGAGGCCCTCGTGCACGGACGGCATGACGAAAACGTCGGCCGCGTGCAGCGCCTCCAGAGGGTGCCTGGCCCCGAGGAACCGCACCCGGTCCGCGACCCCGAGCTCCTCCGCCAGACGGCGCTCCTCGCACGCCTCGTCCTCCTGGCCCAGGTGGAGGTACACGAGTCCCGGCGCGCCGGCCGGGTCCGCCATGGCCGCGAGGACCGTGTCGTGGCGCTTGACGGAGGAGCAGTTCCCGACGCTGACCGCCACGACGTCGTGCTCGCCCAGGCCCAGGGCGGCCCTGGCCCGGGCGCGCTCCTCGGGAGTCGGGGGCGTGAACGCGGGGTCGTACCAGTTGTCGACGACCCGGGCCGTATTGCCGAACCGGAGGCGCTCGTTGTTCGCCACGTCCTCGCTGACGGCCACGTGGACCGTGCCCATGGCCCGGAGGATCGCGCGCTGGACGATGCGCTTGGCGCGTGCCTTGCCGCGGAGCGGGAAGACGTTGTGCACCGTGCTGACCACCTTGGCCCCGGCGCTGTAGGCCGCCAGGGCGAGCCAGAAGTTCAGCGTCTCGTCGTGCAGATGGACCACGTCGTACCGCCCGGCCTTGACGCGCCGCCTGAAGCGGAACGGCACCAGCCACCATGGGGCGTTCTTCTCGTGGGCGACGTCGTAGCCGACCGCGCGCAGATCGGTGGCGAAGGGGCCGATGTCCGGGGCCACGGCGAGGACGTCCGCCTCGGCCCCGTGTTCCTTCCACTGGGCGGCCGCGCTGCGCAGCATGACCTCGGCGCCCGACGGCCGCAGTTCGTTGAGGGAGTGCAGGACGCGGAGGGTCTTCACAGGTGTCTGCCTTCGGTCGTCGTCAGCCGGGGCGGCCGCAGGGCGATCTGCGTCAGATAGGCCGGGTTGTTGCGGAGATAGCGGCGCCACAGCCGGCGCGGCTCCTTCGCCAGGCGGTACGCCCACTCCAGGCCGCGCTGCTGCAGCCAGCCGGGCGCCTGGGGTTTGAGACCGGCGTGGAAGTCGAAGGCGGCTCCGACGCCGAGCAGGGCCGGGGCCTTCAGCCGGTCACGGTGCGCGGCCATCCAGCGCTCCTGCTTGGGCGTGGACAGACCGACCCAGACCAGATCGGCCCCGGAGGCGTTGACGGTGTCGACGATCTCGTCCGACTCGCGCGGCGTCAGCGGCCGGTACGGCGGCGAGTACGCACCCGCGATCTTCAGCCCGGGGATGCGGTCTGCCAGTCGTTCGCCGAGGAGTTCAGGTACGCCCTCGGCGCCGCCGTACAGGAACGAGGACCAGCCCTCCCGGGCGGCGCGTTCGAGGACGGCGAGCATCAGGTCGGGCCCGTAGACCCTGCGCATCCAGGTCGCCCCGGCACGGTGGCCGGCCCACACCATGGGCATGCCGTCGGGGACGGTGAGGCCGGAGGCGTTGTGCACGCGGCGCAGGGCGTGGTCGCGCTGGCACTCCATGACGCCGTGGACCCCGGTGACGCAGACGTAGGACCGTTCGCCGGTCCTGATCCAGCGCGCGATCTCCTCGACGGCCAGGTGCGGGTCCACGGCGCTGACGCCGACTCCCAGGACGTCCACGCGCGGATGCCCGGCGGTCAGCATGTGACCGGCCGGCCGTCGAGCTGGGCCTTCACCTGGTCGTACACCCAGCGGTAGGTGGCTTCGAGGCCCTCCAAGAGCGTGGTCTCCGGCGCCCAGCCGAGTTCCTTGCGGATCCGGGTGTTGTCGCTGTTGCGGCCGCGTACGCCGAGCGGGCCCGGGACGTGGCGGTGCCGCAGCCGGACCCCCGCGATCTCCTCGACGATCGCGTACAGCTGGTTGATGGAGACCATGCGGTCCGAGCCGATGTTGAGCGGTTCGGTGTACTCGCTGCGGGTGAGGCGCAGCGTGCCCTCGACGCAGTCGTCGATGTAGGTGAAGCTGCGGGTCTGCTCGCCGTCGCCCCAGATCTCGACTTCGTCGCCGCCGCCGAGCACGGCGAGGGCGACCTTCCGGCAGGCGGCGGCGGGGGCCTTCTCGCGGCCGCCGGTCCAGGTGCCGTGCGGGCCGTAGACGTTGTGGTAGCGGCCGGCGCGGGTGGCCAGCCCGTAGTCCTCCCGGAAGTGGCGGGCCATGTGCTCGCTGAACAGCTTCTCCCAGCCGTAGCCGTCCTCGGGCATGGCGGGGTACGCGTCCTCCTCCCGCAGGGGGAGCACGTCGGCGTCGGTCTGCTTGTCTGCGGCGTACACGCACGCGGACGACGAGTAGAAGTAGCGGCCGGCGCCGGCGTCCCTGGCGGCGAGCAGCATGTGGGTGCTGGGGAGCACGGAGAGCATGCAGGCGGCCTTGTTGTTCTCGATGAAGCCCATGCCGCCCATGTCGGCGGCGAGGTGGTAGACCTCGTCGGCGCCGCCGTCCATGACCTCGGCGCAGGTGTCGCGCAGCGAGACGTCGCCGATCACGTTCTGCGCCCGGTCGTGGACCTGGTACCACTCGTGGAACGGCTTGACGTCGACGGCCCGCACGCTGCGGCCCTCGGCGAGCAGCGCCCGCGTCAGATGGCCGCCGATGAATCCTCCGGCCCCCGTCACCACCACATCGATTGCACCCATGACTCGCTCCCTGGGGTTGACCTGCGAACCTGCGAAAGGCAAGAGATACGGTTACGCACCGAATTGCCCTTCTCGGTGTGTTGGGAGAGCGCGAGGCGGTGAGCCCACCCGGCTGGCGCAGCGGCGCGGAAAGGGGTGGCCGCGCTACACCATCCGGTGGCTTCTGGGCGGTACTGCGTTATTTCTCGCCTTGATTTCCTATTTATCCACTTATCTAGCGTCTCTTGGGTACTGAACGCTGCCCGCTGCCGCCGCCAGGCCCTGCCCGAGTCAAGGAGAGTGGAAACGATGACGGTATCGCCGAGTTGGCGAACTGCCCTGGCCTCCGCCGCCACGGTCGCTGCGCTCGTCGTAGCGCCGCTGGTAGGCGCGGGGGCCGCGTACGCCATGGATGACGACCCGTACCCGCACGCGACGAAGCCGACCGACAAGCCGGACGACGACCACGACCACCAGTACCCGCCGAAGCCGCACCCGACGAAGCCGGACGACCACCCGTACCCGCCGAAGCCGCCGCACCCGCACCACCCGGACAAGCCGCACCACCCGGATCACCCGGACAAGCCGCACCTCGCGGACACCGGTGACGACACGAAGCTGATCATGGGCAGTGCGGCGGCCGGTCTGGTCGCGGCAGGTCTCGGAACCGTGTTCGTCGCGCGCCGCCGACGCAACTCATGACGTTTTCCAGACTGCGCATGACCTTCCGCGGGCGTCCCGAGTGTGACGGGGACGCCCGCGGGGCGTCCGGGCTCGGCCAAGGCCCTCGGACCAGGACCGTCCTGCTGGCCGCCGCCGCCGCTCTGCCGGCGGCGGCGGCCGCCTGGATCGGGGTCACCGGCTGGCTCGCCCACGGCGAGCTCCGCGCCGCCCAGCAGGACCTGGACGCGCTCCGGGAGTCGGTCGCGACCGCGGCTTCCCGCCCCGCCGAGGCGGTCGCCGCAGGGGCGGCGGCGGAGCCCGACCAGGACCGCTTGATGCGCTCGGCGGCCGCGCACGCCGGCCGCGCCCACGACCTGACCACGGGACCGGCCTGGTACACCGCCGCCGCGCTGCCCTTCCTCGGCGGGCCCCTCGACACCGTGCGAGGCATCGCAGACGCCTCGGACAGACTCGCCGGAGACGTGCTGCCGCCGCTGCTGCGCGCCGTCCCCCGGCTCTCGCAGGGCGCCGAGACGGGCGGCATCCCGCGCGCGCTCACGGAGCTGGAGGGTCAGGCGCCCGCGTTCGACCGCGCCGCGGACGCCGCGACCGAGGTACGAGACGACATCCGGCGACTGCACGGCTCCACGTGGCTGCCGGCGGCCGACCGCGGCCGTGCCCAGCTGGCGCAGCAGCTCGACCGCCTCGTCCCGAAGACCCGCGACGCCGCCGTCGCGGCCCGCCTGGCGCCGTCGATGCTCGGGGCGCACGGGCCGCGGCGCTACTTCCTCTCCTTCCAGAACACGGCCGAGGCGCGCGGCACCGGCGGCCTCCCGGGAGCCTTCGCCGTGCTGCGGGCCGACCGCGGCCGGCTGGCCTTCGAGCGCTTCGGCAACAACACGGATCTGGACGGCGTCCGCACGAACGTGGACCTCGGAGCCGAGTTCACGGCGCAGTACGGGAACAACGGGCCCGGCGCCATGTGGGCGAACTCCAACATGAGCCCGCACTTCCCGTACGCCGGCCGCCTCTGGACCGAGGCCTGGCGTGTGTACACGGGCCGGCGCCTGGACGGTGCGATCGCCATCGACCCCGGCACCCTTGGGCTTCTGCTGCGCGCCACCGGGCCGGCCCGGATGCCGGACGGCACCGAGCTCACCGCCGACAACGCCGTGGACCTCACCGAGCGGGCCAGCTACGCGAGGTACGAGGACGTCGCCGCGCGCAAGGCGTTCTTCGTCGAGGCCGCCCGCGCCGCCGCCGGACGGCTGATGACCGCGATCGACGACCCGCGTGTGCTCCCCGCGCTGCTGCGGGCCGTGCCCGAGGTGCAGCGGCAGGGCCGCATGCAGGTGTGGAGCGCGCACCCGGCGGAGCAGCGGCTGCTGGCGTCACGGACGTTCGGCGGCGTACTCCCCGACACGCCCGGCCCCTTCGCGGGGCTCGTGGTCAACAACGCGGCCGGCACCAAGCTGGACTACTACCTCGACCGCAGTCTGGTCTGGGCGCCCGGCGCCTGCACGGACACCGGCCGAGCCGTCACCGTGACCGCGACCCTCACCAACCGGGCCCCGGTCTCGGGCCTCCCCCACTACGTCACCCAACGGGTCGACCACCCGCCCTACCCGACGCGCCCCGGCGACAACCGGCTGCTGGTGTCGTATTACACGGGCACGGACGCGACCCTGACGGGGGCCACGCTGGACGGCCGCCGGATCGACCTGATCCCCGGCTTCGAACGCGGCCACCCGGTCCACACCCTCGACCTGGAGCTTCCCCGGCAGTCCAGCCGCACGCTCGTGCTGCATCTCCGCGAGCCCCAGGGCGACCGTCCCCCGACGATTCTGCGACAGGCCCTGGTGACGCCGCTGCAGGCCACGGTGAAGCCCGCGGCTCCGTGCGGCGGCTGAACCGCCGGGGGTGAGGCGGCCGCTCAGGGACGCAGGATCCCGGCCAGCGCCAGGACCGCGTCGCGGACCTCCAGGGCCCGCGCCCTGAGCACGGAGGGGGAGCCGCCGTACGGGTCCTCGATGCCGTCCGACTCGTCCGGCGCGGGAACCGCCGACCCGCGCCGGGACGCCGCGAGCCGGACGGCCTCGCGCGGCGTCCCGGCCGGGGCCCCGGCCCCCGTCCCGCCGTGGAGCCGGATGAACTCCCGGAGGGTGAAACACCGGCGCAGCGCCAGCGGGGAGAGCCGCACCGCCGCCTCCCGGTGGCACCGCTCCAGGCCCAGCACCAGGTCGGCCCGCTCGATCTGGCCGGCGTCCAGTCGTCGGGCGGTGAACCCCCGTACGTCACCGCCGAGTTTGCCGAGGATCTCGCGCGTCACGGGGTCCAGCGGCACCGGCCGGCCGGCGGTGCCGGCGCTGCGGACACTGAAGTCCGGCTCCGGCAACGCGGCGGCCAGCAGGCGTTCCGCGACCGGCGAGCGGTGCAGGTTGCCGGTGCAGACGAACAGCACTTCGAAGGCGGTCACCAGGCCGTCCGCCTCACTGCTCGCCGACGGAGGATCGTGAAGACGCCCCGCCGACGACCGACCGCGGAGCGACTGCGGCGACTCCGGCAGGCTCCTCGGGAGTGATGGCCGGTCGGGGCACGGGCACTTCCGTCGGCCCGTAGCCGTAGCCGTAGCCCTCGCCCTTGAAGGCCGAGGCCATGCTGAAGACGGTGCCGAGAACGCGGGTGCCCGTCCGGCTCAGCGACTCGGCCGCGCTGCGGATCTGCTCGCGGCCGGTCTTGGAGGCGCGGACGACCAGCAGCACGCCGTGGGCGAGCGGGGCGAGGCCGATGGTGTCGGCGACCGGCAGCAGAGGAGCGCTGTCCACGATGACCACGTCGTAGTCGTCGGCGAGTTCGCGCAGCACCTCGGCCATCTTGCCGCAGGAGAGCAGCTCGGTCGGGTTGGGCGGTAGGGCGCCGCTGGTGAGGACCGCGAGCCGGCCTCCGGCCTCCTGGACCACGTCCTCGACGCAGGCCTGGCCGATGAGGACCGTGGTCAGTCCGGCGTCCTGCACCAGTCCGAAGCTGCCGGCCACGGACGGGCGGCGCAGATCGGCGTCGACCAGGCAGGTCCGCATGCCGGCGTCGGCGAGGGAGAGTGCGAGGTTGATGGAGGTGGTGGTCTTTCCCTCGCCGGGCACCGGGCTGGTCACGACGATCACCCGCGGCCGGTCGTCGACCTGAGCGAACTGCAGGTTGGCGCGGAGCCTGCGGAAGGCCTCGGCGCGCAGGGAGGTGCTGGCGGCGTCCATCGCGATCCGCTGCCGCGCCGAGCTCCGGTCGAACGGGATGGTGCCGAGGACCGGCAGCGAGGTGAGCTCCCCGAGCGCGGCGCTGGTCTTGATCGTGGTGTCGAGCGCCTCGCGCAGCGCGACGACGACCGCGCCGAGCAGCAGCCCGCCGAGCACTCCGGCGAGAAGGTCGAGCAGCCGGTTCGGTGACACGGGGACCGTGGGGACGGCCGCCTGCTGGGTGACGCCGAGCGAGACGGGGGAGGCGGGGGAGGCGTCGGGCCTGTTGGTCGAGGAGGCGCGCTTCGGCGTCTCAAGGCGTTCGACGACGGTGATGAAGCGCTCCGCGACGGCGTCGGCGATGCGCGCCGCACGCGCCGGAACCGTGTCGCGCACGGTGATGTTGATGAGCACGGTGTTGAGCGGCGCCTCGGCGGTGATGCTGGACGCGAGCTCCTCCGGCGTGACCTCGAGCCCCAGTTTGCGCGCCACGGGCTGGGTCACCTGCCGGGTGGCGACGATCGCCGCGTACGACTGGACACGTGCCTGCGAGAAGGCCTGACCCTGGGTCAGGTCGCTGGTGTCCACGCCGGTCTGGGTGGCGACGAAGAGCTGAGTGCGGGCCTCGTAGACCGGCGTGGTCAGCGCGGTGGCGGTCTCCGCCGCGCCGATGCCGAGCACCAGGCAGATCAGGACGGTCGGCCAGCGTCTGGCGAGTACCTTGAGATATCCACGAAGGTCCAACATGCACCCCTCACCGGGCAAGAGTGTCCCATTTAATGGCGTATGACACTTAATTTCCTGATCAGGATAGGTGCGACGGGCTGCGTCGCCCGGGAGCCACGGTCGGCCGGGCGGGTGGGATCCGCGCGATCCGGGGTGCTCTCAACGTGCTCTGGTCACCGCTCTGAGCTGCACGAATTTCGCATAACCTGCCCGAAGGCGCCGCCGCAGGCGTTCGTCCGTGGTGGCGCGGAGCACCCGTGCGGCGGCCTCGACGAGGACGCTCCCGGGGCGAGGCGGCTTGACCGACATGATCGCGGCGGCCCGTTCGCGGAACTCCGCGGCGGGCGACGTCCAGAACCATGACGCGGGGTCCACCGCGCAGGGATGCATCCGCTGGAATCCGCGGTCCTTCTCGAAGCACAGGTTCCACAGGGTGAGCTCCGGCACGACCTCCGGGCGCTCGGGACACCGCAGCCACGGCACGGTCGAGACGACGCGCGTGTGCCGGCTCATCTCCACGACGGGCACGCCGCGCAACGCGTAGTTCATGAAGTGCTCGTCCGTGGAGAACCCGGGTCTCCCCTGCCCGTGCCTGTCCAGTGTGAGCTGCCAGGCACGCTCGAGCCGGTCCAGCAGGACGGGGGCGTGGTGCTCGGGAATCACGTAGAAGGAACCGCTGAACCTCTCGTGTCGGCCCGCCTGTTCACCGAGTTCGGGGTGCATGGCCTCGCACAGCTCCCAGTAGGAGTCCCACTCCTTCGACTCCGGGCGCATCAGCGCCGGTTCGAAGTGGACCCCCACCCGGTCCCCGACGGCGGCCAGCAGATCGTCCAGCGGTCGTACGCAGAGCAGGTCCGGCTCGATGAACACCTGCGTCCCGCCGCGCGTCCGCAGCGCCTCTATCGCGTCCAGGTGATACAGCGAGCTCGCCCAGCCGCCGCCGAGGCCCTCCGGCGGGCGGTGCGCGAAGGGCG
>NZ_DATCVQ010000363.1:0-5942 GCF_036566765.1 Streptomyces sp. | reverse complement strand
CCCGCTCGACAACGGCGTGGCCACCCAGCTCGCCGACTTCCAGCCGCTGTCCTCGCAGTCCCTGACCGGGCCGGTGGCGCAGGCGCAGTCGATCGGCGGGGTGCCGGTGGTGGGCCACGCGGCGGGGTTGTTCCGCGGCTGACGCCGGCAGGCGTGCAGAGAGCCGCCTCCCCCCGGACGGAGGGGAAGGCGGCTCTCCGGTCTATGTGTGCCTCTTCTTGAGCCTCAGTACGACGAGCCCGACGCGCCCAGCGAGCCCGTCGGGTGCCAGACCGTCTTCGTCTCCAGGAACGCCGTCATGCGCTCGGTGCCCGGCGCCGCCGCGTAATCCACAGGCTGTGGACGGAGAACGCGCTTCAGGTTGTCCGCCGCCGCGATCTCCAGCTCGCGCGCCAGGTCCGCGTCCGCGCCCGTCAGGTCGATCGCGTTGACGTCCTGGTGGGCCGCCAGGTGCGGGCCCATCTCGGAGGCCTTGCCGGACAGGATGTTGACCACGCCGCCCGGCAGGTCGGAGGTGGCCAGCACCTCGCCGAGGGACAGCGCGGGCAGCGGGGCCTTCTCGCTCGCCACGACGACCGCGGTGTTGCCCGTCGCGATGACCGGGGCGATCACCGAGACCAGGCCCAGGAAGGACGAGTCCTGCGGGGCCAGGACCGTCACCACGCCGGTCGGCTCCGGGGTCGACAGGTTGAAGAACGGGCCCGCCACCGGGTTCGCCCCGCCCACGACCTGGGCGATCTTGTCGGTCCAGCCCGCGTACCAGACCCAGCGGTCGACAGCCGCGTCGACGACCGCTGCGGCCTTCGACTTCGACAGGCCCTCGGCCTCGCCGACCTCGCGGACGAACTGGTCCCGGCGGCCCTCCAGCATCTCGGCGATGCGGTAGAGGATCTGGCCCCGGTTGTACGCCGTCGCGCCCGACCAGCCGCCGAACGCCTTGCGCGCCGCGACGACCGCGTCACGGGCGTCCTTGCGGGACGACAACGGGACGTTGGCCAGCCACTTGCCCTTGGAGTCCGTCACCTCGTACACCCGGCCGCTCTCGGAGCGGGGGAACTTGCCCCCGACGTACAGCTTGTAGGTCTTGAAGACGTTGAGGCGCCCGGCGGCGGAGCCGCCTTTTTCGACACTGCGCTGCTCAGACATCGAGGTAGGCCTCCAGACCGTGGCGGCCGCCCTCGCGGCCGAAGCCCGACTCCTTGTAACCGCCGAACGGCGAGGTCGGGTCGAACTTGTTGAACGTGTTGGCCCAGACGACGCCCGCACGGAGCTTGTTGGCCACGGCGAGGATCCGCGAGCCCTTCTCCGTCCAGATGCCGGCGGACAGGCCGTACTGGCTGTTGTTCGCCTTGGCGACCGCCTCGTCCGGCGTACGGAACGTCAGCACCGAGAGCACCGGGCCGAAGATCTCGTCGCGGGCGATGGTGTGCGCCTGCGTGACGTTGGTGAACAGCGTCGGCGCGAACCAGTAGCCCGCCTCCGGGATGTCGCAGGCCGCCGTCCAGCGCTCGGCGCCCTCCGCCTCGCCCTGGGCCACCAGCGAGGTGATCCGGGAGAGCTGCTCGGCCGAGTTGATCGCGCCGATGTCGGTGTTCTTGTCCAGCGGGTCGCCGAGGCGCAGGCTGCTCAGCCGGCGCTTGAGCGAGTCGAGCAGCTCGTCGTGGATCGACTCCTGGACCAGCAGACGGGAGCCCGCGCAGCAGACCTGGCCCTGGTTGAAGAAGATGCCGTTGACGATGCCCTCGACGGCCTGGTCGATCGGCGCGTCGTCGAAGACGATGTTGGCGCCCTTGCCGCCCAGCTCCAGCGTGACCTTCTTGTCCGTGCCGGCGATCTGGCGCGCGATGGCCTTGCCGACGGCGGTGGAGCCGGTGAAGGCGACCTTGTTCACGTCCGGGTGCGCGACCAGCGCGGCGCCGGTCTCCCCGTACCCGGGAAGGATGTTGACGACGCCCTTGGGCAGCCCGGCCTGGCGGCAGATGTCCGCGAAGAACAGGGCGGTCAGCGGGGTCGTCTCGGCCGGCTTCAGGACGACCGTGTTGCCGGTCGCGAGGGCCGGGGCGATCTTCCAGGCCAGCATCAGCAGCGGGAAGTTCCACGGGATGACCTGGCCGGCCACGCCCAGCGGCTTCGGGTCGGCGCCGAAGCCGGCGTGGTCGAGCTTGTCGGCCCAGCCCGCGTAGTAGAAGAAGTGCGCGGCGACCAGCGGGAGGTCCGCGTCGCGGGTCTCCTTGATCGGCTTGCCGTTGTCCAGGGTCTCCAGGACGGCCAGCTCGCGGCTGCGCTCCTGGATGATCCGGGCGATCCGGAAGAGGTACTTGGCGCGCTCGGAGCCCGGCAGCGCGGACCACTTCTCGAACGCCTTGCGGGCCGCCTTCACCGCGCGGTCGACGTCCTCGGCGCCGGCCTGCGCGATCTCGGAGAGCACCTCCTCGGAGGAGGGGGAGACGGTCTTGAAAACCTTGCCGTCGGCCGCGTCGGTGAACTCGCCGTCGATGAACAGGCCGTAGTTCGGCGCGATGTCGACGACCGAGCGCGACTCGGGCGCGGGTGCGTACTCAAAAGTCATGATCGATCAGTCCACCGTCACGTAGTCGGGGCCGGAGTAGCGGCCGGTCGCCAGCTTCTGACGCTGCATGAGCAGGTCGTTGAGCAGGCTGGAGGCGCCGAAGCGGAACCAGTGGTTATCCAGCCAGTCCGTCCCGACGGTCTCGTTGACCAGGACCAGGAACTTGATGGCGTCCTTGGTGGTGCGGATGCCGCCGGCCGGCTTCACGCCGATCTGGACGCCGGTCTGCGCGCGGAAGTCGCGGACCGCCTCCAGCATCAGGAGCGTGTTCGCCGGGGTGGCGTTGACCGCGACCTTGCCGGTCGAGGTCTTGATGAAGTCGGCGCCCGCCATCATGCCGAGCCAGGAGGCGCGGCGGATGTTGTCGTACGTCGAGAGCTCGCCGGTCTCGAAGATCACCTTCAGCCGGGCGGGGCCGGAGGCCTCCTTCACGGCGCGGATCTCGTCGTAGACCTTCATGTAGTCGCCGGCCAGGAACGCGCCGCGGTCGATCACCATGTCGATCTCGTCGGCGCCGGCGGCGACGGCGTCGCGGGTGTCCGCGAGCTTCACGGGGAGGGCGGCGCGGCCGGCCGGGAAGGCGGTGGCGACGGAGGCGACCTTGACGTCGGAGCCCACGAGGGCGGCCTTGGCGGTGGCCACCATGTCGGGGTAGACGCAGACCGCGGCGGTGGCCGGGGTCGTGCGGTCGGTCGGATCGGGGTTGACGGCCTTGGCGGCGAGCGCCCGGACCTTGCCCGGGGTGTCCGCGCCTTCAAGCGTCGTCAGGTCGATCATCGAGATGGCCAGGTCGATGGCGTACGCCTTGGCCGTCGTCTTGATCGAGCGGGTGCCGAGGGACGCGGCGCGCGCTTCGAGACCGACGGGGTCCACACCGGGGAGCCCGTGGAGGAAGCGGCGCAGCGCGCTGTCGGACGAGGTCACGTCGGCGAAAGCGGAGGCTGCGGATGCAGTGGTGGGCATGGTCACCAGTCGAGCATATCTACGCGCGTAGCGGCGTGTACAGGGGGCCACTTCTTCGCGGTGGCGAAGACGCGCTTCGCGGGGGCGAACGCACTGGTGGACACGTGTCGCCGTGACGGCTGTCACAGGCCCGTGACATGGAGCAGACGCGACCCGAACACAAGATCCATAAGTTCTTCCTCAGCAGCCAGCGGGAACTCAACGGCCCCACCCGAACGAGACGTCAGCGGCATGCGGCTCTTCCTCCGTCCACCTGTCATCACACAGGAGTCGTTATGCGCATCGCCCTTCGCACCGCCCTCGCCACCGCCGCCGTCGCCGGCGTGGCCCTCACCCCGGCCCTCACCGCGGGAACCGCCTTCGCCGCGGAAGCGCCGACCACGGCGGCTGCCGGCGCCGCCGAGGCCAAGACCAACGAGATCCCGCTGGTCAACGGGCTCATCGCGAAGATCACCGAGCTGGAGCCGGGCCTCTACGGCGCCCGGATCTTCAAGGGCGACGAGGACCTGATGGTCGCCCTGCGGGCGGGCACCGTCCCGGGCGCCAAGGCCCAGGACACGCGGGTCGTCCAGGGTGTCGAGATCACCCTCAAGGGCAACGGCCAGATCTCGGCGGTCGTCGTCGACGACGGCTCCGAGGACGGCGGCGAGCTCGGCGAGCTGTTCGCCCGCCAGGACCTCGGCCACGGTTACAAGGGCCGCGTCTACTTCAAGGACGGCGGCGTCTTCACCGCGAAGATCCTCAAGGGCGACAAGGAGGTCGGCACGCTCAAGGTCGACCAGAACAAGACGCGCGACGAGGCTGAGTTCGGCGGCGAGATCCGCGTCTCGCTCAGCTGGGACGGCAGCCTGCGCGCCACCTGGCTCGACGACGTGGACCAGGAGAACCCGCTCGGCGAATTCGCCGAGCAGGACCTCGGCCACGGTTACAAGGGCCTCGTCACTCTCAAGGACGGCGACCTCACCGCGAGGATCCTGAAGGGGGACAAGGAGGTCGGCCGGCTCTTCGTGGGCAAGACCGGCAAGACCCGTGACGAGAAGGTCTTCGGCGGCGAGATCCGCGTGACGCTTCACTGGAACGGCGAGCTGCGCGCCACCTGGCTCGGCGGCGCCGGGCAGAAGCCGGGCAAGACCCCGCAGACGGCCGGGACCGCCCAGACCACCGTCGTCCCGAAGGGCGGCGTCGCTGCCGGCGCCGAGTTCGAGCAGGCCGGCGACGGCACGGCGCTCGTCGCGGCCGGCGCGGGCGCGGCCTCCCTCGCGGCGGCGGGCCTCGGCTTCGTCGTCCTGCGCCGCAGGGCCGCGGGCGCGCGCGTCTGACGCGTACGGGCCGGACTGCGGCCGCGTGTCCGACGGTGTGCGGGCCCGCACCCCGGTCCGTACAGGCCGCGCGTCCGACGATGTACGGGCCCGCACCCCGGCTCGCACCCCGCATCACCCGCGCCGGGCCGCGGCCGCGTACGTCTGACCCGTACGGGCTCTGCACCCCGGCCCGTAGCCCCGCACCACCCCGCCTGCTCCCCTTGACCCGAGCGCAGGTACGCATCACCCCACCCCCAGGCGGGCTGTCGCATCCCGCGGCAGCCCGCCGCAGCCCTTCCCGGAGTCTTCATGAACCGCCGCCGTCCGGCCGCCGCCGTTCTGCTCGCCCTCGCCGCCACGGCCGCGCTCGCCGGCTGTGGCGCGCCCGCGCCCAAGGCCACCCCGGCCGCGACGGTGGCCGCGACCTCGGCCGCGCCCGCCCCGGCCGCGAAGGCCGTCGCCCCGCTGTCGCGTTCCGAGCCGGTACGGGTGCAGGCGCCGTCCGCCGGGGTCGACACCGGGGCCGGGCCGGTCCTGAAGCTGGGGATCGCCGCCGACGGGACCGTCGAGGTGCCGTCCGTCGCCGACGCGGACCGGATCGGCTGGTACACCAAGGGCGTCACGCCCGGCGAGACCGGTCCGGCCGTCCTGATCGGCCACTTCGACACCGAGAAGGGCCCGGCCGTGCTGAAGGACGTCGCCAAGGTGAAGGTCGGCGACCCGATCACCGTCACGCGGGCCGACGGCTCCCGCGCGGTCTTCACGGTCCGTGCGCTGGAGCAGGTCGACAAGAAGACGTTCCCGACGCAGAAGGTCTACGGGAACACCGCCCGCCCCGAGCTGCGCCTGATCACCTGCGGCGGCGCGCTGGTCGACGGCCACCGCCCCGACAACATCATCGTGTACGCCGACCTCACCGCCACCGGCCGCGCCTGACCCGGGGCCGGCCCGCGTCGTGGCCGGCTCAGCCGAGCGCCGACCCGGCCCTGGGCGCATGTCTGAGCCCGTCAGGGCACGCCTGCCTCGGCCCCGGCACGTGCCTGAGCTTTGCCCAGGCGCGCTCCCGACCCCGCCCGGGCGCGCGCCTGCCCCGACTCAGGGCGCGGCCC
>NZ_DATCVQ010000362.1:0-6414 GCF_036566765.1 Streptomyces sp. | reverse complement strand
CGCCGCGTTGTCGGACACGTTCAAGGTCAGCACGCGGACGATGCTGCGACGCTTCGCGGACGAGACCGGCCAGAGCCCGCTGGCGTACCTGCAGTCGTCGCGTGTCCGCCGCGCCCGCCACCTTCTGGAGACCACGCACCGGACCGTCGCCGGCATCGCCGCCGCAGTCGGGTACAAGGACCCCGGCACGTTCGCCGCTCTCTTCGCCAAACACACCGGGCAACGCCCGAGGGACTACCGTGCGGCGTTCCGTCGTGTCGACTGATGGTGCGGCTCCGGGGTGCACCAGCTGCTCGCCAGGGCTCCGGACTCATAGCCGGACCCTAACCGAAGCGAGGCAGGACGCCATCCCGGGAGCCGAACTTCTGGCGGCTGCACGTCTGGTGGGGCCCAGTAGCGGACGAGGGGTCAGCCGAGCGAGAGCGTGATCTGCCCTGCCGGAGGGCACCGGACGAAACCCTGGGTGCCGAGCGGCTGCGAAAGGCAGTAGCCGGAAACGGCACTCGTTGAGGTGATGTAGAAATTGTCCTCGAGTTGCTCCACTTTGAACTGCGCAACCTCGTTGCCGTTGTTGTTTTGGTCCGTCACGGAGAACGGGGAGCCGAGCGCCTCCTCGAAGTTCATGCTGGCTCGCTGGAACGGGTCCACATCCAAGCTAAAGTCAAAGGTGGAGCCGGTAAGGCGCAGGAGATTCGGCGTTTGATTGCAGAACGTCAACACGAACCAGACGTTCCCGATTTCTGTCGACGTGAGGAATCCCCAGTCGGCGGAGTCCCGGAAGAAATCACTCTTCGACACGCCCGTGCTCCAGACGTCCTGATCCATCATGTCTTCGGTCGGGTACGCGTCGTAGTTGGCGATCTCCGCGATGTAGTAGGTGTTCCCACCCGTTTGCCACATGATGGATTCGGGCAGGTCCTGCAGACCTTTCCACCGGTAGATCTGGTACTTGACGGGCAGGAGCATCTGCAGCGCGGACCGGGTGTAGCCGATGCGCGCGGCACGGACGAGCCGTCCGGTGGTGTTCGGGTCCCAGTACAAGCTGTCGCCCCCGCTCTGCTGCTGCGTCATCGCGTACACGCTTTGGAGTTTCCCCCAGTCCTGCAGAATCGCGTTCTCCAGGACCCCCATCCCGTCCAGCAGCGCCTCGAAACTGGTGCTCAGCTGGTTCCACAATTCGGAAACCGTCACCTGGAACGGGTTGGGGGAGATGGCGCCGCTCGAGCCGACGGCCTCCCCGACCCCCACGCCCACCTGCATCAGGTTTGCCGCGACCGCGAACTCGCCCCCCATGGCGCTCAGCCCGGCGTACGTCAGACCGTCCATGGCAGCGATAATCATTCCTTGGACGATGCTTCCCCCGTCGACCGTCATGCCGGCGTCCGAGATCAACTTGTCGAGCAGGAAGCCGTCGTCCTCGAACAGCTCCATGTGGAAGGTCCCGTAGTTCGCGAACAGGTTGCGCGTGGCATCGGCATAGGTGATCTCCACGAGCAGCTGGTCGCGGACCGCATCCCAGTCCGCCTGCGAGATGCCCTGGCCGTCGGGCGGCTGCGCCCACGACGCGATCCGAGCGCCGTAGTCGGCGAGGGTGACCGTGAGGTTGTAGTACTCGGCGCGCAGCGACGTGATGCTCAGCCTGCCGTTGATGCATGCGTACGCGGCGGCCTGGCCGCCCGAGAACGTCGGAAAGGGCACCGCCGGCTGCGCCATGAGCGTCGCCAGCGACGAGGACGGGACCTCGTACCACATGTAGCTGGGGTTCGAGGTGCCCGGTGCGGTGAGGACGTTGTTGCCGTCGAGGACGATCGGGCCCGATGTTCCGCCCTGCGGCACGAGGTACTCCCCCGTGGACCTGTTGCGGATCTGCGGCGGTGCGGTGAACGGGTCCCACAATTGAGTCTGCGGCAACGGGTCCTGTTGCGAGTCCACGGTGACCTGGTTGCCGTCGCCGCTCGTCGGACCCGCGGTGAGCACCAGATCGTTGCTCTGGCCGCTCAGGATCCGCCCGTCCAGCGTCCGCATCCACAGCTCGTTGGGGCAGCCGAATTGGGGCGTGATCGGCCAGACGATCACGTCGCTGCCCGGAGTGGTCGACCCACCCCGGACATTGAGGACGCCCGCGCTCCCGTCCGCCTGCGTGAGCGCGCTCTCGAAGAACACCCATCTGGGCCGGGTGACCGGTGAGACGGTCCACTCGTAACTGGCGCTCCAGGTGCCCGACGCGGCCAGGACGCTGTTCCCGTCGAGGGTGATCGGCCCGCTCGTGCCGCCCTGAGGAACGAGGCATTGGCCTGAGAACGAGTTGCGGATCCCGTTCGGCACGGTGGACAGGTCCCACACCTGTGTCAGGGGCAGAGGATCCTGCGGCGTGTCGACGGTGACGAAATATCCCCCGCCTTCACCGTCGTTGGGCGGGCCGAGCGTGAGCACCAGGCTGCTGTCGAGGGCGCTCACGATCCGGCCGTCCGGCATGATCTGCCACAGTTCGTTGGGGCCGACCTGGCTCAGCACCCGCCAGACGATCGCTTCGGTGCCCGGAGTGGTCGAGCCGCCCTGGACGTTGAGCAGGCACGCGCTTCCGTCCGCCTGCGTGAGCGCGCTCCTCAAATAGACCCATTGAGGCGGGATCGCGGTGCTCGGCGCAGGTGGCGCCGGTGGCGACGCGAGGGTCCAACGCTGCAGGCCCTCCACGTCCTGACCGTCCTCCGGGGCCATGAGCAGCTCTTGGCCCGACCTCGCACCGCCGGCGAGCGCGAGCACGAGGTCGGCGCCCGGGCATGCGATGCGCCCGTCGCCGTTCGCCTTCCACGAGTGGGACGGCTGGTCGGTGGCGGTCTGCATCACGACCTGCCGCTGCTCGTTGCCCGCGAGCGCCATACCGTTAAACCGGCTCACGATGCGACCGTCGGCGGTCATGTTCCACAGTTGGCTCTGCGCGACGGTGGGGTCCAGCGGCCCGAGGGTGACGGCGGTGCCCGGCCGCGACCCGTCACCGTCGACGCCCAGCACGAACGTCTGATCGGTGTCCGTCGCCCGGCTCACGATGTAAAAGACTTGCTCAGGTCGAGGTGCCATCGGTGGCCGTCCTCTCTGAAGGCCTACAACCGACGCACGCACGGCCGGAAGCGACCATTGGCGAATGTCCCCGCTGGCGGCGACCGTGTGAATCTGCGACGGCGCGGCGTCGGGGATGCCCCCATGTACTCCCCCAGGCACTCCACCTTGGACTTTACGCGGGCGTACCCAGACCGGCACCTTGTGCGGGGCCAGCGCCGCCCGGTGCGCTGCGCCCCGCTGCTGGGAGAGCGTGCTGCCTCATCCTCCGGACCCGGGGCGAAGCCGACAGGTTCGTCGATTCCCGCTTGGCTCTGGGTGGGAACCCACCGTCGCCATCGTGTCCTCCCCGCGGGTGGCCGGCGTGTTCCCCGGTCACGGTCGGCCGGACTGGACGACGACGCGGAAGGAGGGGTGGGTGTGAGGCGGCGGGTTTTCTTCCACATTCGGTTCGCCCGGCGGGGGCGGATGCCGGAGCTGCTGGACAGCCTTGGCCGGTTCACTCCGCTCGTGCAACAGCTGCCGCCCGTTGTGGTGATGGCGCAGATGGCCGGTGCGCTGCGCCAGTTCCGGGGTTGATCCAGCCGACCTGGCGCTGCGGGTGCGGCCCACGTCGCCACATCCGACCCGGCCGCCCGCCGCCGGGGCTGCTCACAGCGGGCTACGGCACGTTTCCGGCGTATTCCGGTTGGCCTCCTGGGTGGCCCGCAGGGCGGGCGCATTCGGTAAGGACTCCGTAAGGTCGGCTCTCCACGGCAGCGTCATTAACGTCATCAACTGCCGGTGGGGTACCGACCGCGCGGCCTACAACGTCGTGGGCGACGCGTACAACTTCTTCAACGGCAGCACCGTTTCTTCAACGGCAGCACCGTACGGGTCGAGGGAGGGAACCTGTACCTGGGCAACGCGGGCATCTACCGCAACAACACCTTCGTCGCCGACCGGATCATCATCCACGAGAACGCCGTTGAGGGGCTGACCGCCCCGGGCGGCCTCAGCAACGTGTTCATCGGCAACGTCGAGATCGCCCGCGTCAACCAGATCTACCGCGAAGTGGTCGAGCTGCGGGAATGCACCACCAACCTGGTACGCACCACAACCACGGGCTGGAACTTCGAAGAATTCGATGAGGCTGGCGGAGCGCGCCCCGACGGCCTGCTGGGCACCGCAGACCTGCAAGCGGTGCTGCACGACGACGATTTCACCGACCCTGCGCAGGACTGTGCCCGCCTGCTGGCCCGGAACGACTACGAGCACTTCAGCGCGGTGCAGACCGAGCAGGGCGCGCAGGACAACCGCATGGCCAACCGGGGTGACTTCCAACGGTTCAACGACCACCTTGCCCGCTGCGAGGATGAGATGAGGCGGCAAGCCGCCATTGCGGGGGCGGGGGAGATGGTGACCGCGCTACTGGACTGCGCCCGCGAAGGGAACGAGAACGGCCCCCTGAACACCGACTCGGACGGTCCGGGCGGAAACGCCACCGAGCCCGACCCCGATACCGACGGCCAGTTTCCCGGTCAGAACACCCAGGCCGGGGACTGGACCATCGGTTCCGGTCTCGGCGTGGGCGCGGTCAAAGATGAGCTCGAAAAGCGAGGCCTGCCCCAGCTCCCCGCAGCAGCCGGCATCACCGACATACGGATGCTCCCCCTGGGAGACTCCATCACCTACGGTGTCGGCGCGCAGGGCGGCTCAAGCTACAGGGGCCGGGTGTGGGACTTCCTCGCACACGATGTGCGCTCTTTGGACTTCGTCGGCACGGTGAAGTCGGGCACCGGCCCTGACCGGGACCACCAAGGGCACAAGGGCTGGACCATCGGCCAGATCGACG
Organism: Streptomyces sp.; assembly: GCF_036566765.1. GTDB lineage: Bacteria > Actinomycetota > Actinomycetes > Streptomycetales > Streptomycetaceae > Streptomyces. The sequence goes on along the minus strand of NZ_DATCVQ010000362.1, from coordinate 1,523 downwards.
CCATCGCCACCTGCATCGTGGCCAGGTTCCGGCCGAACGTGGTCACCCTGCACATCGGCACCAACGACATGAACCGCAACGTAGACGTAGACCAGGCGCCCGCCCGGCTGCGCGCACTGATCGGCAAGATCGTCAGTGCCGCCCCGGAAACCACCGTCCTGGTCGCCACACTCGTGCCGTCGTCCACCCCGGAAGTCAACGAGCGGATCCAGCGGTACAACGCCGAAATCCCCGGCATCGTCAACAGCTTCCGGGCCGCCGGTGACCATGTGCGGCTGGTCGACATGAACGCCATCACACCGGAAGACCTCAACGACTGGCTGCATCCCAAGGCCATCGGCTACGAGAAGATGGCCAACGCCTTCTACAGGGGAATCCACCAGGCCATGAGCGATGGCTGGATAGCCGGCCCGCGTCCGCAGGACCCGTCCCCGTGCGCTACACAGCGCCCGACCACAGATGATGGCTGGGACTGGAAGGGCACCGTCGCCTCCGGGGTCGGCGCCCCCCGATCCGACCTGCGGTGGGCCGACCTCAATGGCGACGGCAGGGACGACCACCTCGTCATCGACGGCCAGGGGCGAATCCGTGCCTGGCTCAATGACGGCCCCGCCGCAGGAGGCGGCTGGGCATGGAAGTGGAACGGCGAAGTCGCCACCGGCGTGGGCGCGACCCGTGATCAGGTACGCCTCGCTGATCTCAACGGCGACAACCGTGTCGACTACCTGGTGGTCGATGACCAGGGCAAGGCGCGCGCCTGGCTGAACAGCGGCCCCGCCGCAGGAGGCGGATGGGCGTGGAAGTGGACTGGTGAAGTCGCTTCCGGGGTGGGCGCCGCACGCGACCAGGTGCGCTTCGCTGATCTCAACGGCGACAAGCGTGCCGACTACCTCGTCCTCGACGGCCAAGGCCGCGCCCGGGCCTGGCTGAACAACGGCCCCGCCGCAGGTGGAGGCTGGGCGTGGGAATGGAAGGGTGAGGTCGCCTCCGGGGTGGGCACCGCACGGGAGCAGGTACGGCTCGTCGATCTCAATGGGGACGACCGTGTCGACTATCTCGTTCTCGGCGACCACGGGCAGGTACGCGCCTGGCTGAACAACGGCCCCGCCGCAGGTGGAGGCTGGGCGTGGAAGTGGACCGGTGAAGTCGCCTCCGGGGTGGCGCCCCCCGCGACAACATCGACTTCGCCGATTTCGACGGAGACAAGCGCAGCGACTACCTGGTGGTCCGGGACAACGGGGCGGCCACCGGCTGGCTGAACAACCGTCTTCCCCTCGGCTGACGCAGAGCGCCCATGCCGCGCCCCCTGCCAGAGCGTGAACCGTTCCGGCAGGGGGCGCGGTCGTTGAACGGCCGGCGTGTGAGGCGGAGTTGTTGTCGGTGAGCCGGCATACCGTGGGCGCTTGGCGGTATGTCTCTAGACCCCGACTATCTCGCCCCCGGCGTGGCCGCCCCCCAACCGCAATCAGCGCAGCGCCGAGGCCGCTTTGGCTACAGCCCACAGGGCCAGGCTGGCGCCTAGG
>NZ_DATCVQ010000361.1:0-4094 GCF_036566765.1 Streptomyces sp. | reverse complement strand
GGCTCGCGCTCGCGGCCGCGCCCGGCCTCACGACGCTCGACCACGCGACGCTGCGGGCCGACGGCTGGTCGCTGGCGCTGCCCGCGGCGGGCGTGGTGCTGCTGACCGGCGCGGCGGCGGGGCTGCAGGCGTGGTGGGCCGCGCGCAGCGGATCGATCAAGGAACTGAGGGCAGGAGACACGCGATGACCGACACGACTCTGGCGGAGCTGGAGCAGCGGGCGACGGCGCGGCGCGACCGGCCCTCGTACGGGCACGACGCCCTGATCGCCTGCGACCGGCTGGTACGCATCTTCGCGACGGACGGGGTGGAGGTGCAGGCGCTGCAGGGGCTCGATCTCCTGGTGAAGGAGGGCGAGTTGATGGCCCTGGTCGGCGCGTCCGGCTCGGGCAAGTCGACGCTGATGAACATTCTGGCGGGCCTGGACGTCCCGACGGCCGGGGCGGCGAAGGTGTCGGGCTGCGACCTGCTCGCGATGGACGCGAAGGCGCGGCTTCGCTACCGGCGGGACGTGGTCGGCTTCGTCTGGCAGCAGACGGCGCGGAACTTGTTGCCGTACCTGACGGCAGCTCAGAACGTATCGCTGCCCATGCAGTTGAGAGGCCGCACGAAGCGGAAGGCGGAGCGGGCGGAGGAACTGCTGGCGATGCTCGACATCGCGGACTGCCGCGACCGTCGGCCGCACCAGATGTCCGGCGGCCAGCAGCAGCGGGTCGCGATCGCGGTGGCGCTGGCGAACCACCCGGCGGTACTGCTCGCGGACGAGCCCACCGGCGAGCTGGACTCGGCAACCGGCGAGCAGGTCTTCGCGGCGTTCCGCCGCGCCAACGAGGAGCTGGGCACGACGATCGTGATCGTCACCCACGACCAGGCCGTGGCCTCCGAGGTCCGCCGCACCGTCGCCATCCGCGACGGCCGCACCTCCTCGGAGGTCCTCCGCCGCACCGAGGTCGACGCGCAGGGCCAGGAGTCCGTCGTAGCCCGCGAATACGCCATGCTCGACCGCGCCGGCCGCCTCCAACTCCCGTCGGAGTACACGGAGACACTGGGCATGGAACACCGAGTGATGCTGGAACTGGAACAGGACCACATCGGGGTCTGGCCGGACGAGGAGGAGCGGGGGTAGGCCTTGAGGCCGACTCCAGGACGACGTCCTAGGGGGAGGGACGGGTGGGCACACGGGACGGCGCCCTTGCGGGCGCCTCCGTTCCCCGTGCCTGGTGCCCACGGGGGCGCCGCGCTTGGAGCGGGGAGGGGTGGGCAACCCCCGTCAGTGCCGATGCGTCGGCGCGACCGTCAGCGACACCGTCGCGGTGCGCAGGGCGATCGACCCGTACGGCGTGCGCAGCCGCAGCCACGGCCCCGCCGCCAGCAGCGTGACCGGCACCTCGTGCGGGGGCAGGAAGCCCAGCGACTGCGCCGCGTGCACGGCCCGCAGCGGCAGCTCCGTCCCCGCCACGGTCCGAGACCAGATCTCGCGCCCGATCCGATCGCGCTCCGCCCGCGTACGCCGCTCCTCCGGAAGCGCCTCGTCCCGCGCGCGGAACTCGCTGACGGCCGCCGAAACCGCGGCCCGCAGAGCGCCCCCGCCCGGCACCCCCTCGACCACCCGCCAGCCACCCCGAGGCGGCAGCACACCGGCCCACGGCGGCCCGGTCACGGCGTCCGGCACGACCGCCTTGCCGGCCGACTCCTCGATTCCTTCGAGGAGTTCGCCCGCCGACACGGTCACGTCCAGCTCCACCGCGTCGACCAGCCGCGCCGTACGGATCGCGAGGACCTCGAACGACGGCGGCCGCCCGAAGACGGCGAGCGCCCCGCCGCCCGCCTGGAGGCGGACGGCGGCGGCCCGGTCGTAACGCAGCAGCCGGCCCAGGAAGGCGGCGAGGTCCGCCGCCTCCCGGGCGTCGTCGAAGTGCAGCGGGGCGATCGCGGTCATGCGGCGGAGTGCATCCCGTCGTCGACGTACTCCTCGAGGAAGGAGCGCTCCTCCGCGGAGATCCGGCGCGGACGCTGGGCCTCCAGGTCGAAGGGGACGACGACGGTCGAGGCGCGGACGTACGTGACGTCCGGGTCCTTGACCTCGTACGCGATCGTCAGCGACGCCGCGCCTATCTTCGTCACCCACGACTCGATGGTGACCGGCGCGTGCCGGTGCACCAGCGGCCGCACGTAGTCGATCTCGTGCCGGGCCACGACGGACCCGCCGGAGAACGACGGGGAGCCGTTCCCCGGCGCCAGCCGGAACATGAAGTCGATCCGCGCCTCTTCCAGGTACCGCAGGAAGACGACGTTGTTGACGTGCCCGAAGGCGTCCATGTCCGACCAGCGCAGGGGGCAGCTGTAGATATGACGAGCCATGTACTGATCAGCCCCGGGTCAGCTTCTTGTACGTGGCGCGGTGCGGACGGGCCGCATCCGCGCCCAGGCGCTCGACCTTGTTCTTCTCGTACGACTCGAAGTTGCCCTCGAACCAGAACCACTTCGACTCGCCCTCGTAGGCGAGGATGTGGGTGGCGACCCGGTCCAGGAACCAGCGGTCGTGGGAGACGACCACGGCGCAGCCCGGGAACTCGAGCAGCGCGTTCTCCAGGGAGCCCAGGGTCTCGACGTCGAGGTCGTTGGTCGGCTCGTCGAGGAGCAGCAGGTTGCCGCCCTGCTTGAGGGTGAGCGCGAGGTTCAGGCGGTTGCGCTCACCGCCGGAGAGCACGCCGGCCGGCTTCTGCTGGTCCGGGCCCTTGAAGCCGAACGCGGAGACGTACGCCCGCGAGGGCATCTCGACCTGGCCGACGTTGATGTAGTCCAGCTCGTCGGAGACGACGGCCCACAGCGTCTTCTTGGGGTCGATGTTGGCGCGGCCCTGGTCGACGTACGAGACCTTGACGGTCTCGCCGACCTTGATCTCGCCGGAGTCCGGGGCCTCCAGGCCCTGGATCATCTTGAAGAGCGTGGTCTTGCCGGCGCCGTTCGGGCCGATGACGCCGACGATGCCGTTACGCGGCAGGGTGAAGCTCAGGTCGTCGATGAGGACCTTCTCGCCGAAGGCCTTGGAGAGGTTGTTGACCTCGACGACGATCGAGCCCAGGCGCGGGCCCGGCGGGATCTGGATCTCCTCGAAGTCCAGCTTCCGCATCTTGTCGGCCTCGGCGGCCATCTCCTCGTAGCGAGCGAGACGGGCCTTGGACTTGGCCTGACGCCCCTTGGCGTTCGACCGCACCCACTCGAGCTCCTCCTTCAGACGCTTCGCACGCTTGGCGTCCTTCTGGCCCTCGACCTTGAGGCGGCTGGCCTTGGCGTCGAGGTAGGTGGAGTAGTTGCCCTCGTAGGGGTGCGCGCGGCCGCGGTCGAGCTCGAGGATCCACTCGGCGACGTTGTCGAGGAAGTACCGGTCGTGGGTGACGGCGACGACGGTGCCGGGGTACTTGGCGAGGTGCTGCTCCAGCCACTGCACGGACTCGGCGTCCAGGTGGTTGGTGGGCTCGTCGAGGAGCAGCAGGTCGGGGGCCTCCAGGAGGAGCTTGCAGAGCGCGACGCGACGGCGCTCACCACCGGACAGGTTGGTGACCGGCCAGTCGCCGGGCGGGCAGCCCAGGGCGTCCATGGCCTGCTCCAGCTGGGTGTCCAGGTCCCACGCGTTGGCGTGGTCCAGGTCCTCCTGGAGCTTGCCCATCTCATCCATGAGCGCGTCCGAGTAGTCGGTCGCCATGAGCTCGGCGACCTCGTTGAAGCGGTGAAGCTTCCCCATGATCTCGGCGGCGCCGTCCTGGACGTTCTGCAGGACCGTCTTGGTCTCGTCGAGCGGCGGCTCCTGGAGGAGCATGCCGACGGTGTACCCGGGCGACAGGAAGGCGTCACCGTTGGACGGCTGCTCAAGGCCGGCCATGATCTTGAGGACGGTGGACTTACCGGCACCGTTCGGGCCGACCACACCGATCTTCGCACCGGGCAGGAAGCTCAGCGTCACGTCATCGAGGATGACCTTGTCGCCGTGCGCCTTGCGCGTCTTGCGCATCGTGTAGATGTACTCAGCCAAGAGAAACCGTCCGGCTAGGAGTGAGTGGGCAGATACACCCCATCTTGCCTGACCGCCACCC
>NZ_DATCVQ010000360.1:0-19333 GCF_036566765.1 Streptomyces sp. | reverse complement strand
CCGTCGGCGTCGTCGGTGAGTTGCCACGTCCCCGTACCGGACAGCCGCCAGGCCTCGTCGAAGTCGAAGGCCTGGCCGTCAAGCCGCTGGAAGAGCGCCGTACCGTCCCCGCGAAGTGTCAGTCGGGTCTCCTCGACGCTCTCCCAACTCCCCACGACCTCAGCCGTCGTGGCGTCGTGAAGCCCCGTCCCCCCGTAGTACTGGTACGGGCCGGCGCACGCACCGAGCGCCGTCAGCGCCATCGTGGCGCACGCGAGAGTGAACCAGCGCCGCGACGGCTTGCTCTTTCCCACTGTGACCCCCATCCGATCGCCGCCCCGGTCGGCCCGCACAGAGTGTGCGGCCGCGGCGCGGACACTCTGCCAGAGTCGTTGAACGTGTTCAACTCGATGGTTCGGAACCGGGGACGGTCGATGAGGCGACTCAATCCGTGTGCCGCCCCGTCCCGAAGCAGCCACCCGGAGTCGACGACCGATGACAGCACCCGCACGACGCCGAACACTGACAGCCGTTCTGCTGACCATGCTCACAGTCGCCTCCTGCGGAAGCGCCGAGAGGACTGATAGCGGCGGCGGTGCGACGTGCGAAGTGCGGCAGGAGACCGATCAGATCACGTCTCGCTTCCCGTCGTTCGGACGGCTGAAGTCGACTTCGTGGTGCGGTTACACGCTGGGCACCCGCGACGACGCCCGTATCGAGGCCCCGGGTCCGACCGACACACGGCTCGTCGGGCTGCTCGACGCCATGGACGACAAGGCCCTAAGGAAGGACCTGGCCGATCCCGCATTGCAGTTCAAGCCCGCGACACCCGCCGACCTGCCGCCGGAGATCGACAAACTCCTGCCCGAAGGGGCCGAATGGATGGTCAGCGAACGGATCAACGCGACCATCACAGAGGACCTCTACCCCGGAACCTTCTACTACGACAGGCGCAGCGGGCAGGTGCTCTTCGACTGCGTGAACCCGTTCCGCAAGGAGGATCACCCCGCGGTGGTCCCCAGCCAGTGACGGACGGACGGACGGGCGGGCGGGCGGACGGGCAGCGTTAGCGGTCTGGAAATTGGGACACACCGACCAGGACGGTTCCAGCGAGGAAGAGCCCAGCGCCCACTGTCAGGAGTGAGGGGAGCACGTCCCCTGACGGGGTGAAGGCGAAGACACTGAAAAAACAGCAGAGACCGCTCCCCTTCAACACCTGCCCGAACCCATGAGGCACAGGACGCAGGACCCGGGCTCGCTCCCAGGGATGGATCCACCCAGTGAGAAGCTCGACCACACCACTTATCGCTAAAGCCAGAGCAAACGCGAAGAGCGCCCCCAGCACCACGTAGTGCATCCCGCCTCCCAGCGGCCATCGTGGCACACCAGCACGCCAGGGCAGGAGTCCTGCCGCAGCAGAAGGGGTGGAGCGGTCATCTGCCCGGAGCCCCGCGACGGCGACCGCGCCCAGCTTCCCGCCGCACGGCACCCATCTAGCGCCCGGTGACGGTGACGCGCAGGGTGTACGGCCGACCGGCGCTGATGGCCTCCGCCTGCTCGCGCAGGTCGCTCCACGTGAACCCGAGCAGGGCGCGGTCGGCGGCGTCCTTGAGCACGGGCAGGATCTCGTGCGGCGGCCGGCCGCGGTGCGACGCGGCGATCTCCGCGAAGGCCTGCTGGTACGGGACGCCGTGTCCGGCCGCGCTGTCGGCCAGCAGTCGGTTGAGGTGCTGTCTGTTCACGCTGATCTGGCCCATGACCGCTCCCTGCGCCGGTGGGCCGGCACCGTGCCGACCCTCACTCACGACGTTACGAGGGGGGTCTGACAGTGCCCGGCGGGCAGGCCTCTCTCAGGTGGTCAGGCCTGTCCGCCGGGCCGCACCGCTCAAGCGCCGAAGGCCGGCAACGCCTTGAAGCCCTCGTGGAGCCCCAGGCTCGGGGTGAGGCGCGCCAGCGCCGCGCGGACGCGCGTGAGGGGGTGGTCGGGGAACTGCGCGTCCCAGTGTTCGTGGTCGCCCACGTGGTACGGCAGTCCGCCCGACGTGTCCGCGCCGTACGGGTGCGGGGCGAAGTACCGCTCCGGACCCACCTGCGCGAGCACCATGGCCTCGCGCATCCCGGTCATCTGGCCCTCGGCCGCCTGGACCTTCACCACCGTGCTGCACGTGGCCCGAGGCATCGTCCAGGACCCGAGGAAGACCTGCCCATGCCCGTTCGGCCGGGGGACCTTGATCAGCTGCCGGACGGCCGGCACCGCGTCCACCTCGCCGAGCACGGCCTCGATCAGACCGCCGCCGGCCCGGGCGGCGAGACCGGCGAGTCCCTGACGCAGCCGGTCCGGCTGGTTCAGGGAGGCGGGAAGGTCCGGGACGAGGCCGAAGAAGTGGACCGACAGCACGAGCCCGTATTCGTCGGTCCACACCCCCGTCTCCCGCTCCGTGAATCCGGTGAGGTCCATGCGCGTGATGGGTGTCATGCGCCCATCATCGTCAGGCCCGGCCAACCCGCGGGCGGCAGGGTCGGACCGCCGCCTGCGATCGAAATGCCTCCGCGCGCTGTGACATCGGCCGAAAGCGACGCACGGATCCCTCGCGCGGGGGAGGCGGATGGTTCTCGGGGCGGACGTGCGCGGGCGCAGCTCCGCTGGAGGCTGGGTGTCCTGCCAAGGAGGGACGTCCGGATGGAACGCTGGGACCGGATCGGTCGGTACGCGGGGTACGGAGCGGCGCTGGCGCTGTCGCCGTACCTGGTGGTCAAGGTGTCGTGGGTGATCGGTTCGCTGCTGGGCCTGATACCGATCGACGAGGAGTACAGCCTGGCCGGCTGGGTGCTCCTGAACACGGTGACCGTCGGCATGGCGGCGATCGGAATCGCGCTGGCCCTCGCCCTGGTGCGGCCCTGGGGGATGCGGATTCCGGGGTGGCTCGTGGCGTTCGTGGCGTGGACCGGGTCCGGGTTCCTGGTGTCGGTCCTGCCGTACGCCGTCGTCAGCTTCGTGCTGGAGTACGCGCGCGGCGACGGCGGCACGGACATGCCCGGCTGGATGCGCGCGCTGCTCCAGTTCAGCTTCGTCGGGATGGGGCTGGGACTCGCCCTCGCGCTGCCGGCCTATCTGAAGCGGCGCTGGCCGGATGCGTTCGCCGCGCGACCCAGGGCGGGCGCCGGTGCGCCGTGGGCGGCGGCCGTCGCGCTCGTGGTCGGCGCGGTGTGGATGTACTGGGCACTGGGCGGCACCTTGGGCCTCGCGCACCCGGACCGGCGGACCGCCGACGGAACCATGCTGGCCGCACTGGGCGCGCTGTGGGCCCTGGCCGGCGGCGCCGCCGTCTGGACCCTCGCCCGGGCGCGAGCCGACAGACTGCCCCACACGCTCCTCCTCGCCCTGGGCTGGATCGGCTCGGGATCGCTCTTCGCCTGGAGCAGCTGGAAACTCCCGCTCATGCTGATCGTGGGCCTCGCCCGGCCGAGCGACGTGATGCTCCCGGAGAGTCCATTCATCGCTGCCGCGCTGCACTGCGCGGCGGTCGCCGCGGGGATCGGCCTGCTGAGAACACTCGTGGGGCCGGACGGAATGCGTCCCGGCCGTGGAACTGCTCGCCGAGCCGCCCGAGGACGGTGAGGGAGGGGTGCTCGGCCGCCGGATCAACGTCGATGAGGTCCCTCGCCCGGCCGGGGCGAGGCGGTGCGATATCTGCCGACGTGCAACCCTTGGGTTGCTCCTTGGGGATCGATGTGCAACCCTGGGGTTGCACCCGATCGTGACGATGAAGGAGAGCCCCTCATGAGCGAGGACCGGATCGAAAGCGAGACCCTGATCGCCGCACCCCTGGAGCGGGTCTGGTCGCTGGTGGCCCAGCCCGGGTTCTGGGTGGCGGACAAGGCGAGCCTGCCCGGCACCGTGGCCAAGGAGGGCGAGTCGATGGTGGCGAAGAACTCCGAGCACGGCGACTTCCCCGTGCGGGTGGAGAAGGTCGAGCCGCCGACGTACCTGGCGTACCGCTGGACCAGCGCGTTCCCGGGAGAGGAGCTCCGTGAGAACAACAGCACCCTCGTGGAGTTCACGCTGACCCAGGAGGGCGACCAGACGCGGCTCCGGGTCGTCGAGAGCGGGTTCGCGGCGCTGGCCGGGTCCGAGGAGCTGCGCAGCCAGAACCTGAAGGACCACAGCGGAGGCTGGCCGCTGGAGCTCGACGCGCTCAAGAAGCGCGCCGAAGAACCCTCCGTATGACGGAGGAACGTCCCGGCGCCGCCGAGGTCGTCGACAGCGTCCTCGCCGCGCTGGCCGACCCGACGCGACGTCAGCTGCTCGACCTGCTCGCCGCGCAGGGCGCGGCCACGGCCACGACGCTCGCCGAACGACTCCCGATCTCGCGGCAGGCGGTGGTCAAGCACCTCGCCGTCCTGGACGCTGCCGGGCTGGTTTCCGGCGGCCGGGTCGGACGCGAGGTGCGGTACGCGGTGCGGCCCGCGGCGCTGGACACGACGGCGCGGTGGATGGCCTCCCTCGCGTCCGAGTGGGACCGCCGGCTCGCCACCATCAAGCGCGTCGCCGAGGCGGCGGAGCGAGATTCGAACCCTGACTCGACGCACCCCGACTGAACGGAACCTCCCATGGACACGACGGCACTACGAAGCGCCTACGACAAGCTGCTCGAAGTGGCGGCCAGGCCCGGCCTCGGCGACGCGGACGACGGAGGATGGAACGCCGACCAGATACTGGCCCATCTCCTCAGCGTCGACGCCTCGATCGCAGCGGTGGCCCTGGGCGTCATGGCTGGCTCGCGGCCCAGCTTCGACAACCGGATCTGCCTCGACTCCTGGAATCTCGACCGGATCATCGCCGAACACGCAGGCCGGGCGGACCTGATCGACCACGTCCGGAGCCAGGCCGCTGTCCTGTGCCACGTCGCCGACCGGCTCACCGAGGAAGCCGCCTCGGTCCTGGTGCCAACGCTGCTCCTCTCCAACGACGCCCTCGTACTGGACCAGCCGATTCCCCTGGCAGCCCTCGTCGGCGGCCTCGCCGACGACCACGTGCCCGCGCACACGCAACAGATCCTCGATCTCCGGGTCGCCGCCCCTGGGCACGCCTGAGAGGCGGCGGACGATGACTGCCACGGGCGCCGCCGAGGAGGCGGGCGGGTTCACAGCTGGGTACCGCCGCACGGTGCGACGGTTATGAACCCCGTTGTGGAAGACGAGCGTCGATGATTCGATCACCGCATGACAGAGATCAAACAGCCCTGGGGGCTCAGCGTTCTGGGGGCAGGGCATGTGTCGGCGGAGCCGCGGCTCGCTCATGTGAGGCTCGCGGTCGACCTTCTGGCACCGACGCCCAAGGAAGCTTTCGAACAGGCTGGGGCGGCAGTCGCCGGCCTGCGAGCGGTGCTGCGGGAGCATGGGATACCCGACTCCGACGTCTCCGGATCGCGTCTCGCGCTGCGCTCGGACTTCAGCGGCTACGGTGCGGACCGGACGTTCCTCGGCTACCGCTGTGAGGCGACGTACACCGTGCAGACCGCGGCCCTCGACCGGCTCGAACTCCTCATCGATGACGCGGTCCAGGCCGGCGCGAACCGGGTCGACGACGTTCAGTTCGAGGTGCTCGACAAGCCTCTGCTCCGGGACGAAGCGCGCCGCAAGGCCGTCGAGGCCGCACGGCGCAAGGCGGAGGTGTACGCGGAAGCGTGCGGCGTGCGTCTGGGCCCCGTCATTCACATTCAGGACGTCGACCCGGAATCATTCGGGCTCCGCAGTCACGGGAGTCGCAAAGGCGGAGACCCCGAATCCGACGGTGCCTTCGCGCCCGGAACGGTGCGCGTCGAGGCTGCTGTGCTGCTCGGTTTCAGCCTGATCCCCTGACCCGGACCACGGCCCGGGCGCGTGCACTCGAGTGTGCCGCGGGGGAGCACTGGCAGCATGGCCCGGCCGGTGGGCCGGGCCGACGTGTGGGGGCTGTCAGGAGAGCGGGTGGGGGTGGCCGAGGTAGGGGAAGGCGGGCAGTAGGTCGGTATGCGGGCCGATGTGGTCGTCGGTGATCTTGCCGCCGGAGACCATGGCGAGCCGGGCGGAGGTGACGTCGTCGGTGAGCTTGCGGCCGTTCGGGTACGCGGTCGGTCGGCTGCGGTCGAAGCGGAGCACGTCCGGCAGTACGATGCGCAGCGCCTTCTCCGCGTCCTCGGCGCTGTATCCGCCGGTGTGGGCGAGTACGGCGCTCCACGGTTCCCGGTAGGTGTCCCAGTCGTCGGCGGGTTCGCCCGCGTTGTACTTCTCCTTGACCTCGACGGCGTTGAAGTAGGCGGTGAGCGAGGGGTGGGCGCCGCGGTCGACGGAGACGAGCCGGCCGTTCTGCCGGAGACTGACCCGTGCCCAGACGCCGATGGGGCCGTCGCCCAGTTCGGCGTCCCGGACCTCGAGAACGATGCCGGGGGGATCTGTAGTGATCACCGGCCGAGGTGCCTCAGGGATGGTGGCCCGCACGTCTCATTCCGTGAGGCGGTCCAGCTCCTCGACGATCGTCTCCCGCAAGGGATCGTGCTCGGAGCGCAGCGCGTACTTCTCGTCGCTCCACCTCTCTCGCGGATACAGCCACACCGGGAGCGTGACGAGATCGGACGGCTCCCAGTCGAACCGCGGCCATACGTGCGCGTGCAGGAATGTGTCGGTGTTGCCGAGGATCTCCAGGTTGACCCGGCGGAAGGCCGGGTCCAGTCGTCGGCAGGCGCGTTCGACGGCCTCGCCCAGGCGATCCATGTCGGACAGGAAGGCCAGCCGCTTGGCCTTCGGCAGCTCCGACAGGCGTTGCGTCGTCGGGTCGTCCGCCAGGAGCACCGAGTAGCCGGGGAGGAACTGCACGTCCCCGATGACAGCGAATCCTGCGGTCATTCGCCGGAGCACCGTGGGGTTCTCGCCCCGAAGGGCGCTTCCGATGCGGTCCGTTCGCCAGTCGTTGCTCATGGCCTGTGACCCTATCCTTGCGAGATGGCGCGTCGCGGCGTCTCAGTCTCGGTCAACGTGGCGGTCCAGGGCTTCGGCCCATACGTTGCCGCCGTTTGCCCAGGTCCAGAGCCATCGGCGGAGTGATGCGGTGGCGTGACGCAGGCCGTCGTGAGGGTCTTCGCCCCCGGAGGGATCCCAGCCGTCTGCGTCGTAGAGGAGGACCGGGATGTCGGCCGCGGTCAGCGCGAGGTGCCATTCCATCGTGCAGCCGCCGTACGCGAGGTGGAGCCACGATGCCGGCACGCCCGTCGTTCGGTTGCGTTCGTAGATGCCGACCGTGCACGGCCAGTCGGACAGGTGGCCCGGTGCTCGGTGGCCCTCGGTCAGGGAGGCGAGCCCGCTGTCGGGGCCGAATCCTCCATCGGCGACTTCGGTGTAGACGCGTCGGAGCAGGTCGGGCAGTCGGCGTCCCAATCTGCGTTCTGCGTCCGCGAGCTCAGCCGGGGTGACTGGGGGGAACAACGGACCGCGGGGAGCGTCCGCGTAGTAGGCGGCCACTTCCTCAGTTCCCGAGTGGAGCTGGACGGTTCCATCGCTGCCGTAGGACACGATGTCGTCCCTGCCCTGGTCCAACCGCTCGGTGCCGTATCGCTCCGCTATCCACGTGGCGGGGACGTCCGCTGTGTCGAATCGCCGGCCCGGATCCCATGCGCGAACCTGCAGAGCCTTGATCAACGCATCGTCGTCCGCCCCCTCGGCCCTGGAATCAGGGTGGGATTCATAACGGAGTGACGCGGGGACGTCGTGCGGAGGGATGGTCATGCGGCAGGAGCCTAGTGCTGGGTTCTGACAGCCTGCCGACGTGTTCACAGTCGTGCATCCGTAGCTGACCAGGGCATCGCGGCGCTCCGCCGGGATTCGTGTGGCGACCACACGCCACTTTGGGAGGCGTTCGTGTATCGGTTCGACGCACGGGCAGGACCTTGGTGGATCGATTGCACACGCGCAACACGGGGGAGCAGTTCATGTCTTCGTCGCCTCCGGCCGGCCAGCCGGTCTTCACCGCGGACTTCGCGTCGACCGAGCAGTGGGTCGCAGGACGTTCGTGGGCCTATCCCGACGGCGGGCCGGTCAACCCGCGGGACGACAAGCTCGATCATCTGACGGCGGATGCCGACCACAGCCGATCGGGAGTGCTACGGGCCACCCGGCGGAGAGACGGCTTGTGGGATGCGGGGCTTCTGACGACGGAGGGGAGCTCCGAAGGTTTCGAGGTGCGCACCGGCGACATCCTGGAGGCGCGCGTGCGTCTGCCGGAGGAGATCGGGGCCTGGCCGGCGATCTGGACCTGGCGGGACGGCGGGCAGGAGATCGACGTCTTCGAATACCACCCGGACAACCCGGATCTGTTGGAGCTCTCGAATCGGGTGCGCGGCGGGTACCACTATCACCGTGATCCGGGGATTCGGCCCGGGGGGTGGGTGCGGTTGCGGACCGAGTTCGGGGCTTCTTCCGTGGTGTGGTCGGTCGACGATGTCGAGGTCTTCTCCGACGGACGGGGCGTAGGTCGGACCTGGCACGCCTATCTGATCGTCAATCTCTCTGTTTCTGCGGGCCGTTACCACCCGGTGCCGGATCCGGCGACGCAGGAGATGGCGTACGAAGTGCGTGATCTGCGCGTCTTTCGGCCGATGTCATGAGCGGCAGTCTGGTCGGCGGGCTCCCTCACGTCCGGTTCCCTCTCGTCCGGCTCGTCCCGCCTGTTCGTGCCGCCGCTATGACCAGTGCGCCGGCGATCGTCCCGGCGAAGTACGGGGACGGTACGAGGAGAACGCCGCCCAGCGTGCACCACGCCGCGAGGCCCCAGCCGATGCCGGCGGGTACGGCCACTCCGCGTCCGGCGAGATGCCATATCAGGCAACCCAAGAGGATCAGCGGGACGGCGAAGCTGCCTGGGCCGGCCCAGAAGGTGACCTCGTTTCGGAGGGACTCCACCGTCTGGTCCGCGCCGCTGCCGCCATCTGCGAGCGCCAGCGGGACGGCCGCCCATATCCCCCGAGCCGCCCATCCGGTGATGTCCGCCCAGGCGAACGTCACCAGCAGAGACAAGTGGCCTGCTCCCAGGGTGCACATGATTCCGCTCGCCCAGCGGAGCAGACGCTTCCTGGTGTTCAACTCGACTCCCCGGCGTCTCGGAGTCGGTCTCGGTCGCGCCATGCTCGCTCCCACTGCCGGGTAAGAGCCGGGTAGACGATGAGGTAGCGGAACGGCGCGATGGCGGACATGTACAGCCGCCCGAAACGGCCGTTGGGTTTCACGAGGACGGTCATCCGCAGCTCGTAGTCGCCGTCGGCTCCACGTACCCAGCCGAGGTGCATCACCGTGTGCACGGTCTTGTTCGCCAGCTCTCGGGTGGACTCGATGGGGAGCTCGTAGACCGGCTTGAGGGGCATGTTCGCGTCGTCATGGCCGCGAGGAGCGGATCGGAGGTCGTCGGGCAGTCGGTCGCGCAGCGACGCCACCCTCCGGCCGACGCCCGCCTGCGGCTTGTCCCAGCCGAGGAGCGCGCCCAGCTTCCACCGTACGGCGAACAGGAATCGGGCCGGCAGCGGCTGTTTCGCGAGCCCGCCGCCGGCCCGCATCGCGGCCAGCATGGTGGGGAAGTCGTCGGGCCCGGCTCCGGGAGTGCGGAAGGACCACACGTCCTCGACGGTGAAGTCCTGCGTGAACTCGTGGATGCGCCACGGCTGTTCGGTGTAGGCGGTCGCTGTGCGTCGTGACACGGCTTCTGACCTCTCCTCATCTATACGGTGCCGTACATTTCATGTATACGGTAGCGTACAGATCGATCTGGCGTGATCAAAGAGGGTGCGGCGTCGCCCGCTTCAGCATCCAGTGGCCGTCGGTGGCCCACCCGAGCAGTCGACGAGCGCGGCCGCCGTCCGCAGACCCGTCCCGGCCCAGTTCGCCGCCCTCCGCGACCAGGCGAAGCCCCGCCAAGGCGGGGGCCAGCCGGTCGGCGACATGCGCCGGGTAGCGGGACGCCTCGCCGTCGAGGCGTGCCAGTACACGCGCCCGCGCCGCGGGCTCGCACAGCGACAGGTGGAAGAGCATCTGCCGCCAGGCGTACGCCGCGTCCTTCACCGTGGCGAGCGGCCGCGGATGCCCGTGCAGGCGGGCCGTCAGCCGGCACACCGTGTCGAAGCAGCGCAGAGCGAGCCCGTCCCAGCCCCCGGCGCCGGGATCGATGCCGACGCGGTGCACGAGGGTGGCCAGATTGTGCGTGGTGAGGATCTGCGCCTGCTCGATCACCATCCCGTTGCCCGCCACCGACCACGAGCCGGCGTGCCCGTCGCCCGCCCGCTCCGTACACACCGCGGCGAAGTCCGGCGAGGTGCGCGCCTTGTACGTGCGCATCGCGTTCCGGCCCGCCTCCACGATCGCCAGGTTGCGGACGGCCGCGTAGTCGACGCCGTAGTAGCGTTCGTACAGCGTCCCGCCGAGCAGTTCGGCAGCGACGCGCGCCGCGTGGAGGAACTTCGGGCTGAACGTGCCCATGAAGATGTCCGCCGCGAGCTCCTCCACCAGCGGTGCACCGAGGTCCGCCTGCCGGGCGAGGACGGAGAGTTCACGTACGAGCGGGTTGGGCAGGAGCGTCCCCGGGAAGCCCTGGACCGCCGCCTCGCCCAGCTCCCGCAACGCGTCGCGCGCCGCCTGCGCACCGCCCTCCGCGCCGTCCAGTACACCCCGGTCCAGCCCGTCCTCCGAGCCGGCCCCGCGCATCGCCTCCACGGCGCGCACCCACGGCAGTTCCTCGACGCGGACCTGCCGCTCCAGGTTCAGCAGCAGGAGGGAGCGACGGTTGCGGAAGGCCCGGTAATTGGCGGCCATCAGCGTACGCAGCGCCCCCTCCGGGTACGTCCGAGCTGTCGCCTCGGCGACCAGCTGGGGCACCAGCTCCGCCAACACCTCGGCGGACGGCACCACTCCGCGCTCCACGAGCGTGGGGAGCGGCGCGCTGAGCGTGGCCTCGACCGTCCGGCGGATCGGCGCCGGAAGCGCGGTGCCCGCCGGCACACCGGACTCCCGGGCCTCGTGCTCGCTCACGTCCGCGATCAGCGGTCCGACCTCCTCGGCCCCGGTCTCCTGGGGGAGTTCGGCGAGCCGAGAGGCCACCAGTGCCCCGACCGCGTGATGCGAAGGCAGCGCCGCATGCGCGGCCTGCTCCCTGCGCAGGGCGGTGTGCCGGTCGGAGCCGGGCAGGCCGCGGCGACGCACCATCGCCTCGACGGCCGTACGCAGCAGCCCGAGCCGACGCGCATCGAGCGGTCGCGCATCGAGCGGTCGCGGGTCGAACGGCCGCGGATCGAGCGGCCGCCGGGCGACGCATTCCTCCAGGGCCGCGATCATGATGCCCGTGTTCCCCTTCGGATCACGGTGCTTGCGGCAGCGGGTGTGCTCGGCGGCGAGCGCGCGGTACCGCGCGAGCAGGGCCGCCCCACGCGCGTACCAGTCCTCGTCCGGGATCTTGTCGAGTACGCGGCCGGCGCCGGCGGTCTCCAGCCAGTGGCCGAGGAGTTCGTCGGCGAACGGGTTCCAGATCGCGAGCGCCTCGCGCTGGGTCTCCACCGCCTCGTTGGGCAGCCGCCGTTCCAGAGTTCCGCGGGCGTCGGCGACCGTCCGCCGGTGCACGGTCCCGGCGTCGCCCGAGCGGACGGCGGACGGGCGCGGAAGGAACCGCAGGGAGTCGGCGTGCGGCGCGAGCACCTCGACCAGCTCGACGGCAGCGGCCACATCGCCGGCCCGCGCCAACCACACCACGGTGAGCAGCGCGGCCTCCTCCGGCACCGTCACCTCGTAGCGGCCGCTGTCCAGCAGCTCCCCGAGCGCGTCGAGGCCGGGCTCCGTCAGGCAGTACGCGAACAGCGCCGCCCGCTGAGGCGGCACACCGAAGCGCCGCGCGGCCTCCGCCTCGTACGGCTGGAGGGGGCCCGCCGCGCCGGCGGCGCCGGTGGCGAAGCCGCCGCGTACCACCTCAGGCGTCACCCACGCGGGCAGGCCGGCCACCGGGGTCCGTGACCCGATCGTCAGGCGGCCCTCGGCGATGCCCGCCAGCACGGCGCGCCAGCGCCGCCCGCGCTCGTTCGCGCGCTCACGCGTGGCGGAATCCGGGTGGAGTACGGCGGTGGCCGCGGCCTTCGCCAACTGGCCCACCGCATAGGACGGCGCCACGGTCATCGCCGCGGCGCGGTCCTCGGTCCTGGAATGCTGCTGCTCAGCGTCGTCGTCCATAGCCGACGTGGCGGGCTCCGCCCCCGCGCCCTCCGGGTCCCGAGCCCGGCGCTCTGCTACTGAGCTACACGTCGATGACCATGGACCCTAGGGCCGCGAGTGCAGTTCCCTCAACCGGAATTCGACAGCCCCGGCCCGGCCCTGCCGCGCAGGGGCAGTCACTCACATGGTGCAGCGGGAGAGTTCGGCGCCTCCCGGTCACCCCAGGTCGGGCCCGATGGCCGGGCCGGATGTTGCGGCCGACGGTCGTGTCGGCGTACGGCGCGGCCCCATGCGGGAGCAGGATGGGCCCCACGCTTCCCACCCCGTCCACGCCGACAGGAGACGCACCGCCATGCTCGAACGCAAGCAGCGGAAGAACCGGACCGAGGTCACCTTCGTCCTCCCCGCCGAGATCCCGCCCGGCCCCGTCAGCGTCGTCGGCGACTTCAACGACTGGGATCCGCACGCCCACCCGCTGCGCGCACGGGAGGACGAGACCCGTGCCGTGACGGTCGCACTGCCGCGGAGCAGCAGCCACGCCTTCCGCTATCTGGCGGCCGGCGACTACTGGTTCAACGACGAGTCCGCCGACGGGCAGGACGGCCCGAACAGCCGCGTGAACACCTGACGGCAGTCGGGCACACGGCATCGCACACGGCATCGCGCACGGCATGGCACTCGCCCCCCGCACCTCTCGTACCCCAAGGAGGCCCGTCGAGGCGGCGAGGTACGGTCGCGGCATGGCTGAAGTCCGGTTGACCACACCCTCGTACCTCGTCCTCGGCATCGTCGACAAGCTCGGTGAGGCGACTCCGTACGACGTGAAGGTGGAGGCCGCCCGGACGGTCGCGCCGTTCTGGGCCATGCCGCACGCGCAGGTCTACGCGCAGTGCGACCGGCTGCTCGAAGCCGGACTGCTGTCCGAGACACGCCAGGCCGGCGGGCGGAACCGGCGGCTGATGAAGCTGACGGACGCCGGCCGGGCGGAGTTGCGGGGCTGGCTCGACGACGCGTCCTTCGTGCCGGTCGAGGCCCGCGAACGGGGCATTCTCAAGCTCTGGTTCGGCGCGGACCCGGACACCCTCGCGCCGGTCCAGCTCGACGAGCACCGGCGCACCCTCGCGGAGTACGAGGCGCTCGCCGAGAGCGTCGGCGAACTGCTGACGGAGGGGCAGCGCGGGGCGCTGGAGTTCGGCATCCGCTATGAGCGGATGATGGTGGATTTCTGGCAGTGGGCGCGGCGCACCGACGCCTGACGCTCCCCAACACCGCTTTGTCACCCACCGGTTGACCCCCAGCGCGGACGCCTCTACCTTCTCGATAGTCCAGAAGAGACTATGGAGCGAGTAAGTAAGCGAGTGGGCGGGTGGGGAGTGCGCGTGGACCGACTCAAGAGAGTGGGCTGGGGGCGTGTGGCCACGGTGACCGTCGTGGCCGTGTGCGTGGGCTACGCGCCGATCGCGATGACCGAGTTGTGGCCGTACGCGCGGCCGGGGGCGCCGGCCTTCGGTGAGTGGCTGCTCGGGAAGGCCGTCTCGCCTCGGTATGTGGCCGACGCCCTGGCGACGAGGATCGGGCCGTACGGGCGCAGCCTCGTCCCGCTGATCCTCCACTCCGTCCTGGGCGGCGCGTTGATGCTGCTGGGGCCGGTGCAGTTGTCGTCGGCGGTTCGTCGGCGCGTACGGCTGCACCGCGCCGTCGGCGTCGTGTACGCGCTCACGGTGTACGCGTCCATGGCCGGAGCGGCGGTCTACCTGGCGCGCACCGCACCGCGCGACGCCTTCGACGGGGAGTCGTTCTGGCTCGTCCTCGCGACGATCCTCGTGGGCACCACGCTGAGCGTGACCTTCGGCGTCCTCGCGGCGCTCGGCCGCCTGCCCGACCTGCACCAGCGGTGGATGCTGCTGTGCTACGGGTACTTGATGACGGCGCCGCTGCTGCGCCTGGAGTGGGGCGCGCTGCCCTGGATCCTGCCGGACGGGCTGCCCATGGAGGACGTCAACCGGGTCGCGATCATGCACCTCGGGTCGGTCGTGGTCTTCGGCGCGCTGCTCGCCTCGCGCGCCATGGACCGGCGCGATGCGCTTCCGCAGCAGGGCGGGACGTGGGCCGCGTGGCCCGTCCTTGCCGTGGCCCACGTGGCCGGCGCGGCCGCCCTGGTGTGGATCGGCCGGTCGTTCCTGGACTTCGGGGCAGAGGGGCGGCGGCTGCTCGTCGCGTTCCTGCTGCCGTACGCGGCGACTTACTCCGTCATGGCGGTGCGGCAGCGGGTGGCGGGCCGACGCGGGCGGCCCTGGGCGCGCGAGGAGTGGCGACTGCATCTGACCGCGCTGTGCCTGGCCCCGGTGTTCTCGGTGGCCGCGACGCTGTGCTTCGAGCGGTACATGCACCTCGACGGGCTCACCGCGCTCTCGGCGGGCGTCGGCATCGGCTGCGGCGTGCTCGCCTTCGCCGCGACCACGGCGGTCAGCCTGCGGGTGCTGTACGCCCGCGAGGTGGCGCGGCGGCAGGCCATGGGCGGGGGCTCGGAGGCCTCGGCGGCCGCCCCCGACCTGGCGCACATCTGACACGGAGACCTGCAAGGACCCTCAGGCGCGCACGCGGACACGGAGCGGAGACGAGATGAGCGGCGAGACGCACGAGACAGAGGTGCGCCAGGCGGAGACGGGTGAGGTTGCGTCGGGCGCGGGCGCGGGCCATGGCGCGCGTCCTGGTGTCGGCGGTCGAGAGCTGACCGCTGGGGTGACCGTGCTGTCGGCCGTCGTCGCCGTCGTCTCGCTCCTGACGGGCGCACTGCTGGCCGTGGCGAGCCTGGTGGGCCATGTGTTCGCCGCATGGACGTCGCCGGAGGCGCTGACTCCGGGCCTCGTCGGGGCTGCCATGGTCGGTGTGGCACCGGGACTGTTCGCGGTCGGCCGTGCGCGGGCCTGGGAGGAGGTCCGTACGCTCGTCCTGCCCACCGTGATCGTCCTCGTCGGCCTGTTCGCGGTGAGCATCGTCAACGGCAGCGAGCTCCAGGCGGCCGTGGGCGGCTCGCTGTTCCTCGTCCTGTTCAGCCTCGGCTGGGTGGCCGTGCTCGGGGTGCTCGCCCTGGCCGCCGTGGTCTGCGTCCTCGGGCAGTACCGCAGGCCGGCCGCGCCCCGCCCGGCCGCGACGGCCCCGATGCCGGGGTGGACGAAGCCGTTCCTGGCGGTGCTGGGCGCCGGCTGGCTGGGCATCGGGGCGGGGCTGCTGGCCCTGCCCGGTTTCTGGGCGGACTTCGTCCCGTGGACCGTCGGACGCGCCGATGCCCAGGGCCTGGGCGTGTGGGCGCTCGCCCTCGGCGTCGGCGTCCTCGGCGCCCTCGCCGAGGACGACCTCACCCGCGTACGCCCGGCGCTCATCGCGGTCCCCGGGGTGGCGGTCGCGGCGGCCGTTGTCCTCGCCGTCCACGCGTCGAAGGTCGACTGGGCGTCCGGCCCGGGCGTCGCCCTCGTGTCCCTGCTGGTCGGGCTGCTGTCCACCGGCCTCAGCGGCGAGTGGATCCGCCGCTCACGGCAGGCCGAAGCCGCGAGCCCGGCCTCATCATGAGAGCGAGTCAGCGCGCTGTCACCTCCTTCGCGGGGCGGTCGCGAAGGAAGTGACACGGCGGCGGCGCGCCTCGCGGGCGCGGGTGGTGCGGTCCAGCTCCTCCATGAGGCGGCGGCCTCGATGGTCGGGGTCGAGTTCATCGAGGACGCGGTCGATCTCGGCAAGGAGGGCCCCGTGGAGCTGCCAGAGATCAGGGGTCTCGCGCGCTTCCTCCCACAGCAGCGCGGCCGCGCGGTCGCGGGCGGAGCGTGCCGAGGCCAGTTCGGCGGCGAGGCGGCTCTCCGCGGTCTCCGCGCCGGGGCTCGCGTCCGACGTGACGAGTACGGCGAAGCTCACCAGGATGTCGCCGAGGCTGCGCAGCGTCTCCTCAAGGGCAAGGCTCGTGTCGGGTCGGAAGAGCGCCGTGCCACGGCGCTGCTTGGCGAGGTCCGTCAGCGTGCGGGCGAGGACCCGCAGCACCACGGCCGCGATCTCCAGGGTGTCGAGCCCGGTGCGCAGCACGATGCGGTACAGCAGTCCTTCCTTCACGCGGGGATTGAACCGGAGGCTGTCCTCCGCCTGTCGCAGCGCCGCGTCAACGCCCGCCACGTCGTTGTCCAGGCGCCGGGCCTCGTGGAGGCGC
Organism: Streptomyces sp.; assembly: GCF_036566765.1. Lineage (GTDB taxonomy): Bacteria > Actinomycetota > Actinomycetes > Streptomycetales > Streptomycetaceae > Streptomyces. Next base: position 2,949 of record NZ_DATCVQ010000360.1, on the reverse strand, counting down.
GCCGCGGCTCGCTCCGCCGGCTCGGGCGAGGAGCGGAAGGGGTCGGGTTCGGGTTCGAGGTCGGGGACCGAGTCCTCGGAAGCGGGGACGGGCTCGGCGACGGCGGCGAGTTCGTCGCCGATGTCGAGCAGGAGCCGGCGCATCTGCCGGGCGAGGTCCACGATCGAGTCGCTGGCTGATTCCACCCAGATGGGCGGGACGAGTAGGACGTTGAAGAGCAGCCCGACGACGGCGCCGATCAGGGTCTCCAGGACGCGGTCCCATGCGGTGTCGGCGACCTGGGTGACGCCCAGGACCAGCATCGCGCTGATCGCCACCTCCGGAACGAACTCCTCCACCCGGACGAACCGGCCCACGACGAGCGACGCCAGGATCACCAGCGCGAGGCTCCACCACGTCAGCCCGACCAACACGCTGAAGGCGATGGCGATGAGCACGCCGACGACGACGGAGTTGACCCGCCGCAGGCTGGTCGTGAGCGTCGAGTAGAGCGTCACCTGGACCACGAGCAGCGCGGTGAGCGGAGCGGTCAGCGGGGCGGGCTCGGAGCTGAGGCCGAGCGCGACGACGTACGAGATCGTCGCCGCGGCGGTCGAACGCAGGGTCTGGACCACCGCGGGGTCCCTCCGCCACTGCCGCCACAGACGTGCGGCTTCGGGCGGGACGGAGCGGTGAGGCATGCGAAATCCTCCAAGGGTTGCGGCGTACCCGCGGACGGCTTCCCCTCCCGCGCCCGGACGATCGTGATGACCTGCGGCAGTGGCGTGCCGCGACCAAGCGTGAGGGGTGACGGTCACGCCGTGACCGGGCGGCATGAAGCCTTGCAGAGCGCGTCGGCGCAGACGAGTACCGGGCTGCTCGCCACGCTGCGCGTCGTCGCTTCACCGGCAGGGCGGTACCGCGGCGGTGCACAGCGTGACGATCGGCATGGGCGCCCGCCGGCTGGGCATATGCGCTGTGGGGCCCGGCGAAGGACGTGAGTCCGGCATGGCGGACTTCGAGCTGATGGACGTGACCTTGGTGTCCGACGAGTTCGGTCGACGCACGATCCCCCTGGACGAGGAGGAGGACGAGGCCGTCGCCTTGCCGGCGGGCGCGGTCATCGGCACCGTCCTGACCTTCCGGACGGACGAGGCGATCGACGGGCTGAAGTTCGACGAGGAGCGGTCACGTGACGGGAACGTGATCGCCACGTTCACACATGTGCTCGGCGGGTTCCGCGCGGGTGGGCCGTACGAGATCCAGCTGCCGGCCGAGCGACTGCCCGTCGGGCCGGCGAACTGCGGAACGTACGAGGCGACGGGCCGCTTCGTCGATGCCGACGGCCGCGAATTGGCACGGGAGACTTACCGGTTCCAGATCGTTCCGCAACCGCCGCGGGACGTGCCCCAGGCCCCGAGCTGACACCGGCGTCGAAGGCCAAGTCGAAGGCCGATGCCAGGGTCGTCCTCCTGGAGCCGCCTTCCGATGGTGGACAGCGTCCACCGCTGCGCCGTGAGGTCACTCCTCAAGGGCCCTGGTCGCGCCGCGGAGCCTGGGATGGCGTCTGCTCCCATGCGCCCGGAGGGTAGTCGGTGGGCGGCGGCTCCTCGTCGGCGACCTCGCGGCGCGTCACCCTGCGGTGCAAAGCCGTACGCCGTCGGCGGCGGGCACTGCCGGCGACCATCAACGCCAGCGCCAGGCAGACGACCAGCGTCATGCCGACGCCGGCGACGAAGGCGCCCAGCGTGTTGACGGTGGCAACGGTGTTGTCGAACATCGTCACCGTGTAGTCCCGGCCGCCGGAGGAGTTCTCGGCGATGAGCAACCCGGCGAAGGCGCCGACAGCGGCGAGGAGAAGAAGTCCGATCAAGAACATGGCGACTCCTTTCGTCGCCGTAGGCGTCTGCCCACGACTGCCGGGCCCAACCCCGGCGAGGCGCCCGCCGCGCCTCCGAGCGGCGCGACGGGCGCGGCGGCGATCCCCGGCCCCGGCTCACCAGCGGTACCAGCGGCCGCTGCCGCTGCGCATGAAGAAGCCCAGCAGCCACAGAACGAGCACGGCGAGGGCCACGTACCAGAGTGCCTCGACGGCGAAGCCCGTCCCGAAGAGCACGAGGATCAACAACAGGACAAGAAGAATGGCGACCATGACGGTACCTCCGTGGTGGTCCTGGGAATCCCGGTTGAGGGCGTCGGCCCGTTCGGGGCCGGGGCCGGCCCTCAGCCGTGTCGCGTGTCATCCGGGTCGATGGGCGGCCCACTGCCCTGGGCGTCGGGGGAAGAGCCTGGGCTGTCACCGGGCCTCAGCCGGCCGCGCCAGCCGCCGGTCGCCTCGTCGTGCTCCTCGATGTACTCCTTGAACCGCAGCAGGTCCCCTTCGACGCGACTGTCGAGTACGCCCATGGCCGCTCCGGTCTTCTCGGCGAGGCCCTGCGGTTCGACGTCCATGGCCAGCGTCACCTGGGTGTGCGTGGCGTCGAGGGGCTGGAAGGTGACGACGCCCTTCTGCTTCACGTCGCCGCCCACCGTGCGCCAGGAGATGCGCTCGTCCGGCAGCTGGTCGACGATCTCGGTGTCGAATTCCCTGGTCACACCGGCGATCTTCGTCCGCCAGTGGCAGTGCCGGTCGTCGATCTGCCGCACGTCTTCGACGCCGTCCATGAAGCGCGGGAACTTCTCGAACTGCGTCCACTGGTCGTAGACCTGGCGCAGCGGGGCGTTCACTCTGATCGTGTCGTGCACCATGACGGTCATCTCCCTCGGTGTCCGACGGCCGGTGGGACCGTTGCGCGGGTACCCGCCTTCGACCGGGCTAATCCACCCCGTGGCATGAGGCGCGCTGAGTGCTGTGACCAGCACATTCCATACATGCACGCCCCTACGACGCCGGGCGGCGCGGAGGGCTCGACGCGCCCTTCTGGCGGCCGCTGAGTTCGGCGTCGAGGGTCTCCTGGGCGACGCGCATGG
>NZ_DATCVQ010000359.1:0-2121 GCF_036566765.1 Streptomyces sp. | reverse complement strand
CGCCTGGTGGTCGTTCATCCCGACAATCAGCTACGCGGGTGCCCTCCAGATCGAGCTGGTGCTGATCCTGGGCGTCGCTCTCGGCGCTGTGGTCAAGGCGCTGATCGAGGCGGTGTCCGGGTGATCGGGGTCATGTTCGTCATCCTCTCCGCCCTGTTCGTCGTGGTGCTGACGGTCGGCGTTCTGGTGATCCTCGACAAGGACGCCTGCATCAAGCAGCTCCGCTCCGACCGGACGGACCTGGCGGAGGCGGCATCCGCGCTCAAGGCGGAGCGTGACGAGGCCAAGAGGGCGCTGCAGCAGGCGAGCAAGGCCGAGGTGACCGCCACCCTCCACTCGCGGATGGGAGACCAGCGGTGACCCTCAACGTGACCTTGCTGGACCTGCTGTCCGGCCCCGACGCCGACTCGCTTAACGCGTGGTTCATGCCGCTGCTCCTGACCGCCCTCGTGGCGAGCGGATGGGTCGCCGCCGCACTGTTCCGCCGGCTCCGCCGCCAGCAGCAGGCCGTGGCGGAGATCCGGGCCCGCGCCCTCCTCGACCAGTGGAACGAGGCAGGAGCCCACGCCGTCAACCGGCCGCCCACCCGCCTCCAGCGGCTCCTCGATGAGCACGAGATGGCCGAGCAGCTCCGCGCCGACGCGCTCGGCGAGCCCCGCCCGGGCGACGCCGAGTGGTGGCCCTTCACCGACCGGAGGCAGCCGTGACCGCCGCTGTGATCGCTTTCCGGGTGGCTGTCTACCTGACGGCCAGCGTGGTGTCCACCGCTCTCCAATCCGTGATCTGGGCGCTCAGCGACCCCACGGCTCGCAACGTGACCTCTGAGGAGAACGAGTGACGCTCACCCTGATGGACTGGTTCTGCGGAGCCGGTGGCAGTTCGCAGGGCGCCCACGCCGTGCCTGGCGTCCGCGTCACGCTGGCCGCGAACCACTGGGAACGAGCCATCGAGTCCCACGCCGCGAACTTCCCCGAGACCGACCACTACCGGGGCGACATCCGCGAGGCTCCGGTGGAGCGCTGGCCCGTCGCTGACCTGTTCTGGGCCAGCCCCGAATGCCCGCAGTGGTCCAACGCCCGCGGCAAGACGCGCGACTTCGCCACCTCGATGCAAGGCGAACTGTTCGGCCCCGAGAAGGACGAAGCTGTCGAGCGGTCACGCGCCCTCATGGAAGAGGTGCCGCTGTACCTGAGGGGCGTCCAGGACCGCGGCGCCCTGGTTCTGGCCGGCGTCGTCGAGAACGTCGTCGACGTGCGGGCGTGGGATCAGTGGGACCGGTGGATCCGCGAGATCCGCATCCTCGGCTACCGCACCAGGACCATCGCCATCAACTCGATGCACGCCCATCCGGCGCGCACGCTCATCGCGCCGCAGTCCCGAGACCGCCTGTACGTCGCCTACTGGCACGAGAGCCTGGGCCGGGACCCGGACTGGGATAAGTGGCTGCGCCCGCAAGCCTGGTGCTCTGGCTGCGACACGTGGGTCAACGCCGTGCAGGTGTTCAAGACGTTCGGCGCGGACATGGGCCGCTACCGACAGCAGTACGTCTACCGGTGCCCGAACAGCGCGTGCCGCGCCCAGGTGGTGGAGCCGCGCGTCCTCCCGGCCGCCGCGGCGATCGACTGGAACCTGCCGGGCCAGCGGATCGGCGACCGGTCCAAGCCGCTCGCCGACAAGACGCTCGCCCGCATCCAGGCCGGGCTGGAGAAGTTCGCCCGCCCCATCACGCTGGAAGCCGCCGGGAACACCTACGAGCGGCGCCCCGGAGTCCGCACCTGGCCGGTAGACGCGCCGATCACGACGCAGACCACCACCCCGACCAAGGCGCTGGCCTACGAGCCGTTCCTGGTTCCGGCAGGCGGCACCTGGCGAAACGACCCCACGCCGATATCCGACCCGATGCCGGCTCGTACGACCAGGGAGAACGACGGCCTGGCGATCCCGCCGCTGCTGATCCCGGTCGAGGGCAGGGAAGGCAAGGAGCCGAGCCCTGCGACCATGCCCCTGCGCACGCAGACGGCGCGTAACGAGACCGGGCTCGCCTGGCTGCCGTTTATCGCCGAACTGCGCGGCGGATCCAGCGACGCCCGCTCTGTCGGCGACTCGCTGGCCACGGTCACG
>NZ_DATCVQ010000358.1:0-1889 GCF_036566765.1 Streptomyces sp. | reverse complement strand
GTGCCGACCTGGTGGCATCTCGTCCCGCTCGCCCTCGCGGCCGCGGCGCTCGTGCTCAAGCGGCGCCGGCCGCTCGCCGTGCAGACCGTCGTCGCCCTCTGCTTCGGGGCAGATCTGCTGATCGGGAGCAGCATCGCGATGGTGGTGGTGCTCTGGGACGCGCTCTTCGCCGGCCAGCTGCACGGATCGCCGCTGGCGCGACGCATCGCCACCGTCGCCGTCGCGGTGGCCATAGGTGCCGCGGTCGTCGCCTCCGCCGCGGCCACCTCGGACCCGCGCACCCCCGTCGTCCTCGCGCTCACCCTCTTCGCGATCGTCGTCACCCCGATGTGGTGGGGCAGCAACGTACGCCAGGGCAGCGAGCTCGCCGATGCCGCCGACGACCGTGCCCGGCTCGAGCGGGAACGCAGCGCCGCGCTGCTGCGCCTGGCCGACGCCGAGCGGCACGACGCGGTCCGCGCCGAGCGCTCCGCGGTGGCCCGGGACCTGCACGACGTCGTCGCCTCCCACCTGTCCGCCATCGCACTGACCTCGGGTGCGGCGCTGGCCGGTGAGCACGACCCGGAGCGGGACCGGGCGGCGCTGCGGTCGGTGCGGGCCGAGAGCCTGGCCTCGCTCGATGACATGCGCGCGATGATCCGCGTCCTGCGCTCCGACGGCGATCCCGGCGACGCCGAGGACCTCACCGCCGCCTCCCGCGCCGCCAACCTCGGCCCCGTCCTGGAGCAGGCGCGACTGGCAGGTCTGCCGCTGCGCGTCGACGACCCCGGCGGGCTCCTGGACGGTGCCGACCTCGCGCTGCCGGTCTCGGTCGACCACGCCGTCTACCGGATCGTGCGCGAGTCCCTGACCAACGTGCTCAAGCACGGTGGCGGCACCACTCAGCTGCGCCTGATCCCCGGCGACACCCTCGAGATCGAGGTGACCGATGCCGGCGCCGCGAAGGAGCCCGCGGCAGAGGCCGGCACCGGCACCGGACTGGTGTCGATGCGCGAACGCGCCGAGGCCCTCGGCGGCACGTTCGAGGCCGGCCCCGACGGCCCCGGCTGGCGGGTCCGGTCGATCCTGCCGCTCCCGGGAGCGAGTGCATGATCCGGGTCCTGCTCGCCGACGACCACGCCGCCATCCGCGCCGGCCTGCGCATGCTGCTGGCCACCGCCGGCGACATCGAGGTGGTGGGGGAGGCCGCCGACGGCGCGACCGCGGTCGCCAACGCGCGGGCGCTGCGCCCCGACGTCGTGCTGATGGACGTACGCATGCCCGGCACCGACGGCGTGACCGCGACGCGCCAGGTCGTGGAGGAGGGGCTCGCCGACGTACTCGTGCTCACCACCTTCGACCTGGACGAGTACGTCTTCGGTGCCCTCCGTGCCGGCGCGGCCGGCTTCCTGCTCAAGTCGGCGGAGGCGAACGACCTGGTCGACGCGGTCCGGCACGTCGCCGCGGGCGACGGCGTGGTCGCCCCGGAGGTGACCCGCCGGGTGCTCGCCGAGCTTGCCGGCGCGCCGGACCGATCCGGCCCGGCGGCCACGCCCGGCGTACCTCTTCCCGCGGATCTCACACCCCGGGAGAGGGACGTGCTCGCCGCCCTGGGACAGGGCCTGTCCAACGCCGAGATCGCCCAGCGGCTGGTGATCTCCGAGGCGACCACGAAGACCCACGTCTCCCGCGTCCTGGCGAAGCTCGGGGTCGCCTCGCGGGTCCAGGCGGCGATCGTGGCCCGCGAGGCGGGCGTCGTCTGAAGACGCGCTCACACCCCAGAGTTCACCGGTTCGTGACCTTCGGAGCCCCCATCCGGACGCGCCAGGTAGCAGAATTACCAACCGTCCGTAACGCACACACTGGAGGATTCATGTCCGGGAAGAACCGCTCCGTGCTCACGATGATCA
>NZ_DATCVQ010000357.1:0-6480 GCF_036566765.1 Streptomyces sp. | reverse complement strand
GTCGGCCGTGCCCTTCCCCCCGGAGGGCACGGCCTACGGTCCTTTCCGTGCGCCGGTCAGTCCTCGGACCGCACGGACGTCAGCAGTTCGCGCAGTTCGGCAACCGCCTCGCGGAGGTGGCCGGCGAAAGCGTGCATCTGGTCGGCGACCGGCAGCGGGGTGCTCAGGTAGATGTTGAAGCGCTCGGGCAACAGCACGTACGCGACACCGATGCACCGGCTGCTCGTGGAGCCGAAGCCGAAGAACTGGATGTTGGCCGACGGCGCGGAGCTGGTGCTCAGGTAGTCGTCCCGCATCGTCAGCCAGCCCGGCGTTCGGTACAGGGAGGGCTGCTCGTCCACCCCGAGCTCCGCCCCCCGGCGGCGCTGGATCAGCTCCAGCTCCCACAGGTGCTGTTCGGGCACCTGGCCGGCCTGGCTCTCCTTCGCACGCGCCACATGGGCGTCGGCGGCGGCACGGAATGCGACGTGCCGGAGGCTGGTGTCCGCCGACGGGTCGTCCATCGCGGCGACGAACGCGAGCATCTCGGGGGTGACGACGCGCATCGCCTCCGTCCGCCCGTGCTGGTACTGCCGCGTCGCGATCGATTCGTACGTCGCACCGAGCCGGCCCTTCGCCCGCTGGTGGGCCAGCTGATAGGCGACCTGGACGAACGCGTCCGGCGAAACCCCCAGCGCCTTGGCCGCACTACTGCCGAAGTCCTCGAAGGACACGGTGCTGGTCGCGGTGTTCCGCCCGTACGCGGCGAATGCGTCGGCGGCGGCGCGCACCTGCGTGCGCAGCGCGTCGTCGAGCGTGAACACGATCGGCTCCAGTACGGGCTGTCCCTGGGAGCGGGCCCCGGACCGGCGTGAGGCCTCCTCGGCGGGGCTGGTGAGCAGAGCGTCGGTGAAGCTGAGGATGGTGGTGCCGTCCAGCTCGCAGTGCTCGACGTTGATGCCGGCGCGCCCGTCGGCGAAGACGACGAACGACACGGCCTTGTCGAACCACCGGTTGCCGCGGTCGCCGTACAGCAACTGGTCGCAGGCGTCCTGAGTGCTCTCCGGTGCGAAGTCCTCGAGACAGACGCAGAACAGTGCAGTCTCGACGGTGTCGAGCGCGTCGGCGTTACCTGGGTGGCCGGCGATGAGAGAGGCCCGGGCGGCGGCCCATTCGGCGCGGGCCATGGTGGTCAGGTGACCCACCGAGGTGTCCTCGCTGGCTCGCTCGTCGCCCGCCTTCATCACCGCGCGCAGCCCCGCCTCGAGTTCGTCCAGGGCATGCGGGACGCCGTCGGGACCGATGACGTCGAGCCGGAACATCCGGCCACGGAAGAACACCACGATGTGAGGGGCGTCGGACGGACCAGGCCAGGCGTCGGTGTACGGGGCGCGGACGGTGTCCTGCTGTGCGCCGGGGATTCTGGTGGTGGAGAACAGGAACTTGTTCTGCACCATCGACTGGTGTGCTCCGCGCTGCACCACTGGCGCGATGAGCCCGTCGTCGAGCTGCCGCTTGTGGTCGAGGGCCCCGGCGATGAGCCCGGCCGCCCGCTCCACCTGGGGGCGGCCCGTGTCCCTGAACAAGAAGAAGAAGTTGGCGTTCAGAGCGATCCGGTCCCGGCGTCCCAGGTAACGGTAGGGCCAGAAAGTGTCGAGCCAGCTGTGCACACCCTCCGTGGCGTCGTACTCCTCCAGCGCCGCGTGCAGGACCCGGCCGGGGCCACCGGGTCGGAGGAAGGCGGTCACCTCCGCCTCGGTCGCCGCCCGCTCGTCCGGCGTCAGCAGCGGCGCGCACCAGGTGAGGAATTTCTCGCAGCTGGCTTCCAGGGTGGGCAGCGGCACCCGCGGCAGGTCGGCCTCCCCGGCGAAGGTCGCGTTCACCGCTGCATCCTGACTGGTCTTCAATTCTGCTCTCGATTCGGATCGTCGATACCTGGGGTGTCGTGCGGGCGGGAAAGATAGAGCTGTGCGTAGAGCCAGCCTTCCGTTTCGAGGCCCCTCGCATCCACTCCGGCGGCCGACATGCTCTCGAGCACGAGCGCCTGTTCCTGCGGGGAGGCGAAGCGGCGCTGTTTGAACACCTCGTCGACGCGGATGGTGCGGTAGCCCAGTCCTCCCAGTGCCTGCTCCACGGGGTCGAAGGGGAACATCCGCAGCACAAAGTGCGCCATCCAGGGCCGTCGGGGGCCCTGCGCCTCGACGATCCGTACGAGTGTCCGCTCGGTGACGTAGCCGAGGCAGCCGGTCGAGATCACCAGGTCCGCTCCGGCGAGCTGGGCGCGCTGTCGCGGCGTGGGCTCGTTCGCCTCCAGGTCGGCGTGCACCGCGTCGTCGAGGAACCCGGCCTCGTGCGCGTAGGACAGTGCGTGGTGGGAGGTGTCGAGGCCGGTGAAACGGATGCGCTGGGCGGGCTGGTGCGAGCGGGACAGCTTCCGGTCGCGGACGAGCAGGGCTTCGCGGCTCTTCCCGTCGAGGCCCTCGTCGTCGTAGCGGGCGTAGAGCTCGTCCATGGTCACGTCGTACTTGAGCAGTGCGGCGTTGATTCCGTACGAGCAGCCGATGTCCACAATGTGGGGCACGGTGACGTGCTGGGCCTCCCGGTACTCCTTCACGAGTTTCGCGAAGTAGGGCTTCGCCTGCTGTGGAACGCAGTAGCCGAGGGGGCGCAGCAGGCGGAAGTAGGCCCGGGGATCGGGCTGTGTGTAGATGTGGTCGAGCGTGACTTTCCCGGTCGCGTCGAAACGCACAGGGCTTACTCCTCGTCGATCGCAGAGTGGGGGGCGGCGGCTGTGCCGGTCGGTGGGTCGGTCAGTCCAGCAGTGCGTCGCCCCGGACGGCCCGGCCCTCGGCCGCCAGATGCTCGGGCAGCACGCGGCCGAAGAGCTGCCGGGTGCGGGCCACGCTGCCGACGACGCCGGGGCGCTCGCTGTAGGCGAAGATCGCAGAGTGGCGTGCGACGCCGCCCCGGACGGGGCTGACCCGGTGCAGCGAGTAGCGGCCCTTGAACAGCTGCAGGTCACCCGGTTGCAGGGGGAGGCTGCGGACGAGTGCCCCGCCCCGGCCTTCGAGCACGTCCCGGACGTCGTCGAATCCCTCGTCGTGCGCGGACCGGATGCCCGGGCAGTATTCGAAGTCACCGCCGACCTCGGCCTGTTGGGTGAGCATGCTGACCGTGTACTCGTTGGTGTCGAAGTGCCAGGGGTGTTCCCTGTCCGGCGCGACGACGTTGAGGACGAGCCCGGAGAGCGGGTCCGCGAGTTCGTAGAGCTCCGGAAGTCCGAAGCACAGTGCGACGAAGCGGTGGAACAGTTCGTCGGAGTAGAGGCGGCTGATGACCGCGTCGTCGGGGATGCGGTCCCGGGCGACGAAAGCGTTGCCGCGCTCGAAGGTCTTCCGGCCCGGGTGGTCGTCCGGCAGTTCCGCGTCCACCGCGATGTTGTAGACGTTGACCGTTTCGGTGTCGAAGTGCGCCCGGGACGCGAGGGTCGAGCACTCGCGACTCAGCGTGTCGCGCAGTGACGGACGGATGAAGTCGGGCAGCACGGTGCAGCCGAGGGCGGACAGTTCACGCCGGGCACGGGACACCACGGCGCGGCCCTCGGCGCTGTCGAGTTCCGACAGGGGGTAGCGGGCGGTGTCGACGACCTGGTCCAGTGTTGCGGCTTCCAAAGAGCTCACTCGATCCTCTCCACGTGGCGGGCAGACCGTTCCGAGGTGTCCTGCCCCACCTCGGCTCTTCAGTAACTGAACTGACTGGTAACTGAGTTGAAGCTCCCACAACGCCGCCGGATTGTCTGTGACACGCCCCACTGAACCCTGGGGTGTCATGGGGCGGAGCGCTGGTCCTCCCTCGACGCCGCGCCCTGCTCGCGCAGCCCCGAACGACGTCGTCGGCGCCTTGGGCCCGGGTGACGTCGAGCGGCGTCATGTCGTCCCAGCAGACCCGGACGATGTCGGCGCCGTGCTCGTGGAGCAGTCGGGCGGTGGACGGTCGTCCGCCATGGCAGGCCGCCCCAGAAGGCGCTGGTGATGTCCGTGGTGTTCGGCGGCGGAGAGGTACGCGCGGACCTGCCGGGCGCTGGGTCGGCACCGTGCGCGGCAGCCACCGCCGGCACCATCAGCACCCGGACAGGTGCACCAGCGCGGAAGCCGTCCGCAGACAGACCCGGAGCACCAGCCCCCGGTCCTCCAAGCGCTCCATTAGCCGGGGCCACTATCGCCGCCGCCCGGCCGCACAGAACACCTCCGCGCCAAGCGGATCGGCCGACCAGGGCGTAGCAGTTGTGTCTGCCTCCAGGCGCTGCCCATAGCGGGCCCCGCATGCCCTGACGAGCTCGTGCATGGTTAGCCGTCGAGGAGGAAGTCCACCGCCATCACGGCGTGGAGGACGATCATGGCGCTGCAGCAGAGGACCAGGACGGCGCCCGCGTAGGTGTTCACCAGGTGCGTGAACGGCGATGCCGGCACCAGCACGTCCGCCGGGTCTTCCGGGGGGTGGGCCACGGTGATCGTGGGGCCGGCCTCGCCGTGCAGGAAGCCGCGGTATGTCCCGGTCGCGTCTGGGTAGATGTACGCCCCGCGGGACATTGTGGCCCGGGTGGCGGTCACCATGACGCCGTGCCCGCGCAGCCAGCGTTCCCGCCGCGCGCGGATCACCCCGTACAGGCCCGGCCACAGGCCCAGCCAGGCGAAGCCGCCGATCGGGACCGTGAGGAGCACCAGGTCCCACCTGCCCAGCGAGCCGGCCACCATGCAGAGGACGACGAGCGCCAGCAGGTGCCACAGCGTGCCCCGCAGGATCCGGCGGTGGAACCTCGTCCGCCAGGTGGGGGCGAGCGAGCGGACCACGGCGAACGGGGCCCCGTCGACGTCGTCGCTGTCCGTCCGGTTCGCCAGGATCGCGTTGACCCCGTCGGCGAAGGCGGTGGCCGCTGCCTCGTCCACGTCGTCGATGCGGTGGACGTGCGGCGTCGCCCCGGGCTTCGCCCGCAGTTCGATCAGGACCGAGCGGCCCTCGGCGCGTATCCGGCCCAGCCCGTCGGGGGTGAAGGTGACTTGCTCGCGCGGGAGGTCGAGGACCAGCCCGATGTCCTCGGCGGACAGGACGGCCCCGCCCCGGCCTCGGAGCACCGGGAGGGAGGAAATGGAGGTCGCCATGGGCATGATCGTAGAGCGGGGCGCCGTCCCGGTCAGCCCCTCGGATCCCGCGCTCGTCCGGCCCTTGTGGGGGAGGAGGGCGGCGAGGGCCGCCGCGATGCCCGGCCGGCGGGTCCGGCGCGGCTCCGGGGAGCGCTGGTCGTGACGAGTGCGGCGCCGTCGGGCGCCGGGGTGTCGGGGAGGGCGGCGGTGACGGCCTCCCCGAAGGCGAGCGCCCCGCTCTCGTCGACATCGGCGGCCCGGTAGATCGTCGGCTCGTCGGCGCCGGACGAACGAGATCGCCGCCAGCGGTATGTGGTGTTCCTTGTCGGGGCGGCGTAGGGCCACCGGCCCGCCCGCGAAGCGGAGAAGCGATTCGCCACCGCGCAGCACCAGAGACGGGGGCCGTCATCGTCCGCATTCCCCCGCCGCCGTCGGTCGGTCCCGGGGCACCGCCTGGCGACAGGGCGACGCTCTCGCGCCGATCGTAGGGGCACCGGCCTGCTGCTTCGGGGTCGACCGCGCCACGATCACCCGCGCCGTCGGCGAGGTGCGGCCCCCGCTCGCAACACGCGGCTGCACCGTCGTGCCCGGCATCCGACTCCGCACCCTCGCCGAGGTCATCGAGCACCTCAGGGCCACCAGGCAGACCGGGATCATTGACGGCATCGAGATCCGCGTCCGCAGGCCCGCTGCCGGCCGCAAGGACCGGGACAAGTTCATCTCCGGCAAGAACAAGCAGAACGCGGTCAAGGCCATGGTCCTCACCGACTCTGCCGGCAGGCTCCTGTTCTGCAGTTCGGCCCAGCCGGCAAGCTGCGCAGACATCACCCACGCCCGACAGTTGGGCCTGGTCAAGCACCTGGCCGACGGACCCGTCGACGGCCCATCTGATCAGCCGTTTGTGGGCGGTCTGGAACGGGCCGAGCTCGTCGGTCAGGTCCCGCCAGGGCGAGTTGGTGCGGTGCTTCCACGCGATGGCCTCGAGCGTTCGGCGGTGATCAGCCCACCACCGTCCACGGACCGGAACGGCCGGCATCAGCGGCTCGATCCGGCCCCACATCGCATCAGTGATCACTGATCGGGCAGACACATCCGATCAACTGACCAACCCATCAAAGAGACACGCGATAGCCAGGAAACCCCAGCCGGCTGCGCCCGCGGGGCGGTCGGGCCCTGGTCAGATCGTGACCGGGCCGTGGGCGGTGGCGAACTCGACCGTGACCAGGCCCGGTTCCTCATCCTCGACCCAGGTGACGTCGATCTGGTCGAGGGGGTGGTCGGCTGGTTCGCCGAGGAATTCGGCGATGGAGGCGGCGTCGCCGGCGATGGAGACCCCGTGGATGGTGGTGGAGGTGCGCGG
>NZ_DATCVQ010000356.1:0-17831 GCF_036566765.1 Streptomyces sp. | reverse complement strand
CGAGCAGCGCGTCCGCGTGCAGGCCGAGCGCCGGCGCGGTCTCGTCCTCGCTGTCCGGCAGCGGGGCCGCCGGCAGCGGCACCAGGGCGATCGCCTCGTCGCCGGTGTGCGCGACGGCGATCCGGTCGGCGGAGTCCGCCCCGGAGGTCGCCGGGTCGACCAGGATCTCCTCCAGGAGCGCCTGGGCCACCGAGCCGGAGTCGACCGTCGGTCCCGTCCCGCCCTCCTGGTCCCACTCGACGCGGGCGACGACGACCTGCCAGTGCGGCGCCGTGCCGAGCCCGGGCAGCAGCACCGGCGCGGCGACCCGCAGGCGCGCCGCGATCTCGGCGGGCGCGGCGCCCGACTGGACCAGCTCAAGGACCTCCTGCGCCAGCCGGCGGCGTACCGTGCGCGCCGCGTCCCGCCGGTCCCGCTCGACCGCGATCAGCTGCGTGACGCCCTGGAGCAGGTCGAGCCGGGCGGCCGGCCACTCCCCGGCGTCCGCCTCGACGGCCAGCAGCCAGTCGGACAGGACCGTCTCGCGGACGTCGCGGGACGCCGAGGGCGCGCCGCGCCCGGTGTTCCGGATCGGGAACAGGGAGTACGTGGATCCGGCCGCAGAGACCCGGTGCGGGCCCCGCCTGCCGGTGCGGGTGGCGGCCAGGTGCTCGCCGGCCAGGGCCGGGCCGAGCGAGCCCTCCAGCGGCTCGCCCGCGCCCGCGATCTGCCGGCCGGTGGGGGAGAGTACCCAGGCCCGGAGGTCGAGGTCGGAGCCGAGGAGATCCAGGACCACCTCGGGGCCGCCGCCGGCCGGGCCGGAGGTCATCAGCCGCCGGTGCCGGTCCACGACCGCCGCCAGATCGCCGGCCCGCTCGCCGGAGACCTGTCGAACAACGTGCTCCGTAATCGTCGCGAATGCAACGGACTCGTTCACCGCAAACAGCGGCAAGCGGTGGCGCAAACACGCCTGCACCAGATCGTCGGGGATGTCGCCGAGCTCGGCCTCACCGGCCGCGAGCCCAGCCACCCCGGCCGACGCCAGGATCCGGACGAACGGCTCCGCGTCCGCCGGCTCCCGGTACCAGGCCAGGCCGCTGAGCACCAGCTCGCCGCCGGAGAGGTAGCGGCTGGGGTCCTTCAGGTCCGTCGTCATCACGCCACGGACCGTCCGGTCGAGCTCTTCCTCGCCGCCGAGCAGGCGCAGCCCCAGCGCGTCGGTCTCCAGCAATGCGCGCAGCCGCATCTCGTCGCCGCCGTTCTTCTCGTCAGTGGTGTGAAGGTGTCTGGATGTGGGCGGTTACCGGGTACTCCTGTTTCCGGGGGGAAACAGTGAGGTGGTAGTTCTCCGCCTTTCGTTCGAATCTACAAGACGAGGGTGGGCAGCAGCCAACTCCTTCATGGTTTCGGTGACTGCACTCGGGCGATCCCGGCTTGTGTACTGGGCCACACACCGCGTTAACAGCACATGAATAGACGTCGAGGGCCACCCGTCCCCCGCTCTGGTCCCCCGACCTCCACGACCAAGAAGCAACCTGGTCGCCCCCCACGATCAAGAAGAAACCTGGTCGACCCCCCGATCAAGAAGCAAGAAGAGAGCCGCACCATGGACTTCCTTCGCCCCGCCAGCTGGGAGGAGGCGCTCGCCGCAAAGGCCGAGCACCCCACCGCAGTGCCCATCGCGGGTGGTACGGACGTCATGGTCGAGATCAACTTCGACCACCGTCGTCCGGAGTACCTCCTGGACCTCAATCGCATCGAGGAGCTGTGCGAGTACGAGGTCGGCGAGAAGAACGTCCGCCTGGGCGCCTCCGTTCCCTACACGCAGATCATGGAGCACCTGCGCGCCGAGCTGCCCGGTCTGGCTCTCGCCTCCCACACGGTCGCCTCGCCGCAGATCCGCAACCGCGGCGGCGTCGGCGGCAACCTGGGCACCGCCTCCCCGGCCGGTGACGCCCACCCCGCGCTGCTCGCGGCGGGCGCCGAGGTCGAGGTCGAGTCGGTGCGCGGCAACCGGTTCATCCCGATCGACGAGTTCTACACGGGCGTGAAGCGCAACGCGCTGCAGCCCGACGAGCTGATCAAGACCGTCCACATCAAGAAGGCGGACGGCCCCCAGCAGTACTCGAAGGTCGGCACCCGCAACGCCATGGTCATCGCGGTCTGCGCCTTCGGCCTGGCGCTCCACCCGGAGACCCGCACCGTCCGGACCGGCATCGGTTCGGCCGCGCCGACCCCGATCCGCGCCAAGGAGGCCGAGGTCTTCCTGAACGCGGCTCTGGAGGAGGGCGGCTTCTGGGAGAGCGGCAAGATCATCACCCCGTCGATCGCGAAGCAGTTCGCCGACCTGTGCTCGGGCGCCGCGAACCCGATCGACGATGTCCGCGGCACGGCGAAGTACCGCCGCCACGCCGTCGGCATCATGGCCCGCCGCCAGCTCGGCTGGACCTGGGAGCAGTACCGCGGCCCCGGCCGCTCGCTTGAGGGAGCTGCATGACCATGCGCGTGAACTTCACGGTCAACGGTCGTCCGCAGGAAGCCGACGACGTCTGGGAGGGCGAGTCCCTGCTCTACGTGCTGCGTGAGCGCATGGGCCTGCCCGGCTCCAAGAACGCCTGCGAGCAGGGCGAGTGCGGCTCCTGCACGGTCCGTCTGGACGGTGTGCCGGTCTGTTCCTGTCTGGTCGCCGCCGGTCAGGTCGAGGGCCGCGAGGTCGTCACCGTCGAGGGCCTGGCGGACTTCGCCCAGCAGCGCGCGGAGCGCGGCCACGGCGGCGGCTGTGCCTCCGGCGCCTGCGGCACCTCGCTCGACGAGGCCAAGAAGTGGGAGGCCCGGCCGGGCCAGGACTCGCAGACCGGCGAGGGCGTGGCGCTCTCCCCGATCCAGCAGGCGTTCATCGACGCCGGCGCGGTCCAGTGCGGCTTCTGCACCCCCGGTCTGCTGATCGCCGCCGACGAGCTCCTGGAGCGGCAGAGCGCCCCGTCCGACCAGGACATCCGTGAGGCCCTGTCCGGCAACCTCTGCCGCTGCACGGGCTACGAGACGATCCTCGACGCGGTCCGCCTGGCGGCCGCCCGACAGGGAGAGGCGGTCTGACCATGGCGCAGAACACCCGCACTCCGTCCGGCACCCCGACGAACGTCACCCAGAGGCACACCCGGGGCGGCATCGGCGAGTCCACGCTCCGCCCCGACGGCACCCTCAAGGTCACCGGCGAGTTCGCGTACTCATCGGACATGTGGCACGAGGACATGCTCTGGGGCCAGACGCTCCGCTCGACCGTCGCGCACGCCGAGATCGTCTCCATCGACGTCTCCGAGGCCCTCGCGACGTCCGGCGTCTACGCCGTCCTGACGTACGACGACCTGCCGGCCGAGATGAAGCACTACGGCCTGGAGATCCAGGACACCCCCGTCCTGGCTCACGGCCGGGTACGGCACCACGGCGAGCCGGTGGCCCTGATCGCCGCCGACCACCCGGAGACCGCCCGCCGCGCGGCCGCCAAGGTCAAGATCGAGTACCGGGAGCTGCCGCTCGTCACGGACGAGGCCTCCGCGCTCGCTCCCGACGCGCCGCTGATCCACGAGGGCCGCGACGACCACCACGCCGGTCACGTCCCGCACCCGAACATCGTGCACCGCCAGCCGATCGTCCGCGGCAACGTGGCGGAGGCGCGAAAGCGGGCCGACGTGATCGTCGAGGGCGAGTACGTCTTCGGCATGCAGGACCAGGCCTTCCTCGGCCCGGAGTCCGGCCTCGCGGTGCCCTGCGAGGACGGCGGCGTCGACCTGTACGTGGCCACCCAGTGGCTGCACTCGGACCTCCGCCAGATCGCCCCGGTCCTCGGCCTGCCCGAGGACAAGGTCCGCATGACGCTCTCCGGCGTCGGCGGCGCCTTCGGCGGCCGCGAGGACCTGTCGATGCAGATCCACGCCTGCCTGCTGGCGCTCCGCACCGGCAAGCCGGTCAAGATCGTCTACAACCGCTTCGAGTCCTTCTTCGGCCATGTGCACCGCCACCCGGCGAAGCTCCACTACGAGCACGGCGCCACCAAGGACGGCAAGCTCACGCACCTCAAGGCCCGGATCGTCCTTGACGGCGGCGCCTACGCCTCGGCCTCCCCGGCCGTCGTCGGCAACGCCTCCTCGCTGGGCGCCGGCCCGTACGTGATCGACGACGTCGAGATCGAGGCGGTCGCGCTCTACACGAACAACCCGCCCTGCGGCGCGATGCGCGGCTTCGGCGCCGTCCAGGCCTGCTTCGCGTACGAGGCCCAGATGGACAAGCTCGCGGCGAAGCTGGGCATGGACCCGGTGGAGTTCCGCCGGCTGAACGCCATGGAGCAGGGCACGGTCATGCCGACCGGCCAGGTCGTGGACTCGCCCGCCCCGGTCGCCGAGCTGCTGCGCCGGGTCAAGGCCCGTCCGATGCCGCCGGAGCAGCAGTGGGTCACCGCCGGAGAGCAGGCGGACGTCCGCGCGCTGCCCGGAGGTCTGTCGAACACCACGCACGGCGAGGGCGTCGTCCGCGGTGTCGGCTACGCCGTCGGCATCAAGAACGTCGGCTTCTCCGAGGGCTTCGACGACTACTCGACCGCCCGGGTCCGCCTGGAGGTCATCAACGGCGAGCCGGTCGCGATGGTCCACACGGCCATGGCCGAGGTCGGCCAGGGCGGTGTCACCGTCCACGCCCAGATCGCCCGTACGGAGCTGGGCGTCACGCAGGTGACCATCCACCCGGCCGACACCCAGGTCGGCTCCGCCGGTTCGACGTCCGCCTCCCGGCAGACGTACATGACCGGCGGCGCGGTGAAGAACACCTGCGAGAAGGTGCGCGAGGCCGTCCTCGAGATCGGCCGCCGCAAGTTCGGCTCGTACCACCCGGCCTGGGCCACCGCCGAGCTGCTGCTCGAAGGCGGCAAGGTCGTCACCGACGGCGGCGAGGTCCTCGCGGACCTGGCGGACGTCCTGGAGGGCGAGTCGGTCGACCAGGAGCACGAGTTCCGGCACCGCCCGACCGTCCCGTTCGACCTGGTCACCGGCCAGGGCGACGGCCACGTCCAGTACACCTTCGCCGCGCACCGCGCGGTGGTGGAGGTGGACACCGAACTCGGCCTGGTCAAGGTCATCGAGCTCGCTGTCGCCCAGGACGTCGGCAAGGCGCTCAACATGCTCTCCGTCGTCGGCCAGATCCAGGGTGGCACCACCCAGGGCCTGGGCGTCGCGGTGATGGAAGAGATCATCGTGGACCCGAAGACCGCGAAGGTGCGCAACCCCTCCTTCACGGACTACCTGATCCCGACGATTCTCGACACGCCGACCATCCCGGTCGACGTACTCGAACTGGCCGACCCCAACGCGCCGTACGGCCTGCGGGGACTCGGCGAGGCCCCGACCCTGTCGTCCACCCCGGCCGTCCTCGCGGCGATCCGGAACGCGACGGGTCTGGAGCTGAACAAGACGCCGGTCCGCCCCGAGGCGCTCACCGGCACCCTGTAGGACCTCTCCGGACGGCGTGTGCCTCCCAGGAACGTCACACTTCCGCGCCCACGCCGTCCGGGGACCCGCAGTACCCGCTCGAACCGCAGTACCCGCTCGAACCGCAAGACCCGCTCAACCGCTGAACCCGCTCAACCGCAGTACCCGCTCGAACCGCTTGAACCGCAGTACCCACGCTTCACCCGCAGTACTGATTCAACCCGTTCGTCTCGGGCCGTCCCCCGGGTCGTGCAGCCAACGAAATATCCCAAATCCCGCAGCTTCACAGATCAGAGCTTAGGAAGTCTGATGCGGGTGCCCCTTTGAACCTTGGGAGTAGGCCCCATGACCCAGTCGTCAGTGGAGCCCAAGACCACCGCAGAGGACGCGGGCTCCGGCTCGAACGTCCCCTCCGGCCGCTCTTGGCTCGACCGGTACTTTCACATCTCCGAAAGAGGATCCACCGTCGGAACGGAGGTGCGTGGCGGCATCACCACCTTCATGGCGATGGCGTACATCCTCCTGCTCAACCCCCTGATCCTCGGCGGCAAGGATGTGGACGGAAACGTCCTCAGCCAGCCCGCGCTCATCACTGCGACTGCGATATGCGCCGCCGTGACCACCCTGCTCATGGGCTTCTGGGGCAAGGTCCCGCTCGCCCTCGCGGCAGGGCTCAGCGTCTCCGGCGTGATGGCCTCCCAGGTCGTCCCGCTGATGACCTGGCCCCAGGCCATGGGCATGTCCGTGGCCTATGGCGCCGTGATCTGTCTCCTGGTCGTCTCCGGCCTGCGCGAGATGATCATGAACGCCATCCCGCTCGCCCTGAAGCACGGGATCACCATCGGCATCGGCCTCTTCATCGCGATCATCGGCTTCGTGAAGGCCGGTTTCGTGCACGAGAACCCGTCCCCCGGCGGCGGCCCGGTGACTCTGGGCCCGCTCGGCGAACTCCAGGGCTGGCCCGTCCTGCTCTTCGCCGTCACCCTGCTGCTGATCTTCGCGCTGCAGGCCCGTAACGTCCCCGGCGCCATCCTCATCGGCATCGTCGTGGGCACCGTCGTCGCCGCGATCGTCAACACGGTCGTCGACATCCCGGCCAAGGGCGCCGGTTCCTGGTTCGCGGGCGCTCCGGAGCTGCACGGCAGCGCGGTCTCCACACCCGACTTCTCTCTGATCGGCCAGGTCTCCTTCAGCGGCTGGGGCGACGTCGGCTACATCACGGTCACCATGATCGTCTTCACCCTGGTCCTCGCCGGCTTCTTCGACGCCATGGCCACCATCCTGGGCGTCGGCACCGAGGCCAAGCTCGCGGACGACCGGGGCCGGATGCCCGGCCTGTCCAAGGCGCTGTTCATCGACGGCGCGGGCGGCGTCCTCGGCGGCGCCGGCGGCGCCTCCGGCCAGACCGTCTTCGTCGAGTCCGCGACCGGCGTCGGCGAGGGCGCCCGCACGGGTCTCGCGTCGGTCGTCACCGGCGGCTTCTTCGTCCTCTGCCTCTTCTTCACCCCGCTCACCGCGATCGTGCCCGCCGAGGTCGCCTCCGCGGCCCTGGTCGTCATCGGCGCGATGATGATGCAGAACGCCAAGCACGTCGACTGGAGCGACCGCTCCGTGGCGATCCCGGTGTTCCTCACCGTGGTCCTGATGCCGTTCACGTACACCATCACCACCGGTGTCGCGGCGGGCGTGATCTCCTACGCCGTCATCAAGTCGGCGCAGGGCAAGGCGCGGGAGGTCGGGGCCTTCATGTGGGCGCTGACCGCGATCTTCATCGTGTACTTCGCCATCCACCCGATCGAGAGCTGGCTCGGCGTCGGCTGACGCCGGTAGCGTCGCCCTCCCCGCACCCGCAAGGAGACCGAGATGCTGGACATCGCCGATGAGCTGAACCGGTGGGTCGAGCAGGGACGCGAGTTCGCCGTCGCCACCGTCGTGGCGGTCGGCGGGAGCGCGCCCCGTCAACCGGGCGCCGCGCTCGCCGTCGACAGCGACGGCACGGCGATCGGCTCGGTCTCCGGCGGGTGTGTGGAGGGCGCGGTGTACGAGCTGTGCCTGCAGGCGCTGGAGGACGGGCAGACCGTCGTCGAGCAGTTCGGCTACAGCGACGAGGACGCCTTCGCGGTCGGTCTGACCTGCGGCGGCATCATCGACATTCTCGTCACTCCGGTACGCGGCGGGGTCTTCCCCGCCGCACTGGCGGCCGCCGCCTTTGGGGAGGCGGCGGCCTTGGCCCGGATCGTCGACGGCCCGGACGAGCTGCGCGGCAAGGCGCTGCTCGTCCGGCCGGACGGCACGTACGAGGGCGTCCTCGGCGGCCACCCCGAGCTGGACCGCACCGCGGCGGGCGAGGCCCGCGCGATGCTGGACGCCGGCCGCACCGGCACGGTGGAGATCGGCGAGGACGGCAGCCGCTGCGGGCAGCCGCTGACCCTGCTGGTCGAGTCCTCGGTGCCCCAGCCGCGCATGATCGTCTTCGGCGCCATCGACTTCGCGTCCGCGCTGGTCCGGGTCGGCAAGTTCCTCGGCTACCGCGTGACCCTGTGCGACGCCCGCCCCGTCTTCGCCACCCCCGCCCGCTTCCCCGACGCCGACGAGATCGCCGTCGAATGGCCGCACCGCTATCTGGCGGCCGCCGCCGAGGCGGGCGAACTCGACAGCCGCACCGTGCTGTGCGTCCTCACCCACGACGCCAAGTTCGACATCCCGCTGCTCGAACTGGCCCTCAAGCTTCCCGTCGCCTACGTCGGCGCGATGGGCTCCCGCCGCACCCACGAGGACCGCAACAAGCGCCTTCGCGACGTGGGCGTGAGCGAACTGGAGATCGCCCGGCTCCGCTCCCCGATAGGCCTCGACCTCGGCGCCCGCACCCCCGAAGAGACCGCCCTGTCGATCGGCGCCGAGATCGTGGCCAACCGCCGCGGCGGCACCGGCCTCTCCCTCACCGGCGCCCACACCCCCATCCACCACGACGGCCCCCACGAACCGACGGGCCGGATCGGGAACGTCGCGTAGGTCCTGGGCGCCCCCTCGTCTTCGCCCAGGGTTCCCTGGACTGGCTCCACACGGCTCTCGGGGAGCAGCGGAACCGACCCTGGACGCGCGCTTGCGGCTTTCCTGTGAAGGGGTCCCCCGGGGAGGAGAGCGTCTCTATCCTTAGCCCCCTGAGTGCGGTGAATTTGCCGTAGGGGAACGGCAGTTGGGAGCTGACGGTGGCAGAGGCGCGGCCTGGGGCGGTGATCGGCGGGCGGTACGCCTTGACCCGGGCGCTGGGGGCCGGGGGGTTCGGGCAGGTGTGGCAGGCGCATGATCCTGTGCTCGGCGTGGACGTGGCGGTCAAGCAGGTGCGTCTTGACGGGCCGTTGCCGGAGGAGGCGCGTGCTGAATTGTTGGCTCGGGCCGCTCGCGAGGCGCGGCATGCGGCTCGGCTGCGCGATCATGCGCACATCGTCACCGTGTATGACGTCGTCGAGGTCGACGAGGGCGCCTCGAAGGTTCCCTGGATCGTCATGCAGTGGGTCGATGGCCGTTCGCTCGCCGATGAGTTGAAGGACGGCGGCCCGCTGGACCCCTCGCGCGCCGCCGCCGTCGCCTCGGCGCTGCTGAGCGCGCTCGACGCCGCCCATCGGGCGGGCGTCGTGCACCGGGACGTCAAGCCCGCCAACGTGCTGCTCGGTGCGGACGGTTCCGTCCTGCTCGCCGACTTCGGGATCGCGCTGGCCCTCACCGACCCCCGGCTCACCCGCACCACCCTCGTCATCGGCTCGCCCGGTTACATGGCGCCGGAGCGCTGGCAGGGGGCCGGGAGCGATGGCCGGGCCGACCTCTTCTCGTTGGGCGTGACGCTGTACGAGGCGGTGGAGGGCGTCCTCCCGTTCCGCGCCGACAACCCCACCGCCGCGCTGACGGAGGAGCCCCGGCCGATGGAGCGGGCTGGGGGTTTGGAGCCTTTGATCCGCGGCCTGTTGGAGAAGGACCCCGCCGCCCGGCCCACCGTCGAGGCGGCTCGGGAGCTGCTCGCCGCGGAGGCCGCGACCGTCCGGCGTCCGCCCGTGCGACGCCCTACCGTCCGGGAGACGCGGCCGATGGACCCGGGGCCGAGGAAGCCGGTGCGGCGCCCGGACGGGGCCGTGACGCTGACCCGGAGCAGAGGTGATCTGGTGACCGAGTACGGCGTGTACGTCGGGACGGTCGGGATGCGTTGGTGCGCCGGCCTCGGGGCCTTCCTCGGGGCCGTCACCGTCGGCGACCCCGTCCTGGAGATCGGATCCCTGGAGATCGGGGACGACCGGTGGTACTTCAACGGCCTGCTGGGACTCGGCGTGCTCGCCATACTCGGCGGGTTCGCGTGTTGGCTGGTGGGCCTCGGCATCGGGGCGCGGGCGAAGTCCGACACGATCACCGTCGACGCGCACGGGCTCACCGTCACCGGATGGCGGCAGAACGAGGTGCGGGGCGGCACCGCGACCGGCGGGCTCAAGCCGCCTGCCCCGAGCTCCTTCACGATCAGGTGGGACGCCCTGGAGCGCATCGCCGTCGAGAACCGGGGCTCGAGCCTGCTCTCGGCCTCGGCCGTCGCCGCCTGGTTCCGCCCGGGCGACGAGCCCTCCACGGCCTGGCGCACCAAGCACGACGTGGAGCCGCGGGAGGGCGGTGGCCTGTGGGTCTACAGCCCCGACCGCGACCGCCCGACGACGATCGACGGGGAGCGGCTGCGCGACGCCCTGCGGCGCTTCGCGCCCGAGCTCTACGACGACCCGGACGACGTCCCCGACCCCTGACGCGCACAGGGCCGGGCGCGCGCTCCCCGATCGGCCGAGCGCTCGCCCGGGACGCGCCTCCGGCGGGAAGCGGCGGAGCTTGAATCGGGGGGCCGGGGGAGGGACGCTCCGGTTCCGCCCTCCCCGGTCCGTCGAAGGACGGTTCATGCGTCGCAGCTTCATCGCCGTCCTCGCCCTCGCCCTGGCGTCCGCCCTGCTCCCGGCCGCCTGGTCCGCGACCGCCCCCGCGCCCGTCCGGTTCCACACCCCCGCGGCCTCCCCCGCCGCCCACGCCCAGTACCGCGAACTCCTGAGACAGGACGAGCGGAGCGACGCCGCCGGGCTGCTCGCCATGATCCGTACGCCGCACGCCGTCTGGCTCGGCGACGAGGGCGCGGCACAGACCGAGGCGGAGGCGCGGGACGTCGTGCGGGCCGCCGCGCGGGAGGGCTCGGTGCCGGTCTTCGTCGTCTACGACGTCCCCGGCCGGGACTGCTCCCACTACTCCGGCGGCGGCCTCGGCAGCACCGCCGAGTACCGGGCCTGGATCGATGCCGTCGCCCGCGGCATCGGCGGGCGGCACCGGGCGCTGGTCGTCCTCGAACCCGACGGGCTCGCCCTGCTCCCTTCCGACTGCGGCCAGGACGACGCGGCCGGCACGAAGACCGCGGCCCGGTACGCCGAACTCGGCTACGCCGTCGACGCCCTCGAACCCCTCGCCGGCGTCAGGGTCTACCTCGACGCCGGGCACCCGGGCTGGCACTCTGTCAACTCCCTGGTCCCGCGCCTGATCAGGGCGGGGGTCGAGCGCGCGACCGGCTTCGCCGTCAACGTCTCGAACTACCACACCGACGACGCCGTCGCCTGGTACGGCCGCCTCGTCGCGTCCTGCCTCGCGTACGCGGCGGGCGGCGGCGACCCCGCCGCCTGCCCGAACCAGCAGGGGCCGCGGGAGACCGCCCGCACCTGGCTGGCGCAGCACCCCGGGGCCACGCACTTCGTCACCGACTCCAGCCGCAACGGGCGCGGCCCGTGGACCCCGCCGGCCGGCACGTACACCGACCCTCAGGACTGGTGCAATCCGCCCGGCCGGGGCGCCGGGGCCCGGCCGACCGCCGCCACCGGCGACCCGCTGCACGACGCCCGGCTGTGGATCAAGACGCCGGGGGAGTCGGACGGGCTCTGCCTGCGCGGCGCCGCCGGGCCGCTGGACCCGGAGCGGCAGACCGTCGACCCCAGGGCCGGGGAGTGGTTCCCCGCCCAGGCCCTGGAGCTCGTCCGGCTGGCCGAGCCCGCGTTCCCGCAGGCCGCGCCCGCAGTGCTCAGATGAGACTGCGCAGATGCGCGCAGGCCTCCGCCTCCGTGACGTGCACGGCGACCGGCTCGTGGCGGCCCCGCTCGTACACCCCGGTCTCCCAGCCCTGCTCCGTCCGGCGCAGATATACGAAGTCGGGCGGGGTGGGCGCCGGTTCGTGAACGCCCTCAGTCCTTCCGGAGCCTGCTCAGCCCCCGAGCGCCTCCGCTTTCCGGAGCCCCCTCAGCCCCCCGCCCCCTCAGCCCTTCCGTAGCCCGCTCAGCAGCAGCTCCGCCAGCTGCTCGTACGCTTCCGCGTCCTTCAGGCCGGTCGCCGTCGCCACCTGGCGCTGCTGGATCCGGACCATCACCGACGCGATCACGTCCGCCGCGAAGGCCACGTGCACCTCGCGGAAGACGCCGGCGCGGACGCCCTCCTCGATCAGTTGCTGCACCCGCCCCGCGGCCGCCCGCGTGTTGCGCTCGTAGACCTCGGCGGCCGGCTCGAAGGCGGCCACGTCGTCGAAGAACTGGGGGGAGACCGGGGCGAGTTCGGCCGCGACGGCGCGCAGGTAGGCGGCCAGCCGCCCGGCCGGCTCCTTCTGCGCGGCCAGGACCGCCTCCACCCGGGTCGTCGCCCGCCGGAAGAAGTGCACCACCGCCGCTCGGACGAGCTGCTCCTTGCTGCCCGCGAGCCCGTACAGCGTCCGCTTCGAGCAGCGCAGCCGCGCGGCCAGGTCGTCGAGCGTGAAGCGGGCGAAGCCCTCGCCGACCAGGAGCGCCACGAGCTCCTCGAACAGCTCGGACCGGCGGGCCGCGCCGCGGCCCGTCAGCTTCGGGGCGTCGGCTCCGGAGGTCTCGATCACCCGAACAGTATGCCGGTCGACCCGTTCAGGGGGTTACGGCGGACACCGTCTGCGCTACTCTCAACGGTACTGAGGTACCGCTCGCAGTACCGTTTCGCCCGCGCCCTTGCGTGTCACTGGAGTCGCCATGGACGTCGACCGCCTGCTCCCCACCCCCGAAGCAGCGGACCTGATCGCCCTCACCCGGGAGATCGCCGACAAGGAGCTCGCCCCCCGTGTGGACGAGCACGAGGCCGCCGAGTCGTACCCGGAGGGCCTGTTCGCCACCCTCGGCCGGGCCGGTCTGCTCGGCCTCGCGTACCCCGAGGAGTTCGGCGGCGGAGGCCAGCCGTACGAGGTCTACCTCCAGGTGCTGGAGGAGCTCGCGGCCCGCTGGGCGGCCGTCGCCGTCGCCACCAGCGTCCACACCCTCGCCTGCCACCCGCTGCACTCCTTCGGCACGCCCGAGCAGAAGGAGCGCTGGCTCCCCGCGATGCTGGCCGGCGAGACCGTCGGCGGCTACAGCCTCTCCGAGCCGCAGGCCGGCTCCGACGCCGCCGCGCTCGCCTGCAAGGCGGAACGCACGGACGACGGCTCCGCGTACCGGATCACCGGCAACAAGGCCTGGATCACCCACGGCGGCAAGGCCGGCTTCTACGCGCTGTTCGCCCGCACCGCCCCGGGCGGCCACGGCATCTCCTGCTTCCTCGCGCCCGGCGCGACCTCCGGCCTCACCTTCGGCAAGCCGGAGCGGAAGATGGGCCTCCAGGCGGTCCCCACCACCTCCGCCCACTGGGACGGCGCTCTGCTCGACGCCGACCGGCGCATCGGCGAGGAGGGCCAGGGGCTGCAGATCGCGTTCAGCGCCCTGGACTCCGGCCGGCTCGGCATCGCCGCCTGCGCCACCGGGCTCGCCCAGGCGGCCCTCGACGCCGCCGTCGCGTACGCCAACGAGCGCACCACTTTCGGCCGGAAGATCGTCGACCACCAGGGCCTCGGCTTCCTGCTCGCCGACATGGCCGCCGCGGTCGACTCCGCCCGCGCGACCTACCTCGACGCCGCGCGCCGGCGTGACCTCGGCCGCCCCTTCGGCCGCCAGGCCAGCGCGGCCAAGCTGATCGCCACCGACACCGCCATGAAGGTGACCACGGACGCGGTCCAGGTCCTCGGCGGGTACGGCTACACCCGCGACTTCCCGGTCGAGCGCTACATGCGCGAAGCCAAGATCATGCAGATCTTCGAAGGCACCAACCAGATTCAGCGACTCGTCATCAGCCGCCAGCTCGCCGCCCGCTGAGCCGCCGGGCGCATCGCCCGCCGCGGGGATGCCGCGCACCGCATCCGTTCACGATTCGAGGAGTTCCATGGACATCGCCGGTTCCGCCGCGCTCGTCACCGGCGCGGCGTCGGGTCTCGGCGCCGCCACCGCCGCCGCTCTCGCCGCCCGCGGCGCCACCGTCTACGGTCTGGACCTGGACAAGGCCGTCGCGGCGGCCGGTCCGCAGCCCGACGGGGTCACCCTGCTCGCCGCCGACGTCACCCAGGAGGCCCCGGTCCGCGAGGCGCTCGCGCGCATCGAGGCCGACGGCGCGGAGCTGCGGCTCGCCGTCAACTGCGCCGGGATCGCGCCCTCCGCCCGCGTCCTGGGCCGCAAGGGCCCGCACGACCTGGACCTCTTCCAGACGGTCCTGAACGTCAACCTGCTCGGCACCTTCAACGTGATGCGCCTCGCCGCCGAGGCCATCGCCCGGCACGAGCCGGACGAGCACGGCCAGCGCGGCCTCGTGGTCAACACCGCGTCCATCGCCGCGTTCGAGGGCCAGGTCGGCCAGATCGCGTACGCCGCCTCCAAGGCGGGCGTCGCCGGGATGACCATCACCGCCGCCCGCGACCTCGCCCAGTACGGCATCCGGGTCGTGACGATCGCCCCCGGCATCGTCGACACCCCGATGATGGCCGGGTTCAGCGAGGAGATCCGCGCCGGGCTCGCCGCGAGCGTCACCTTCCCGCAGCGCCTCGCGGAGCCGAACGAGTATGCCCGGCTGGTCACGATGGTCGCCGAGCACGACTATCTGAACGGCGAGACGATCCGGATGGACGGCGCGCTGCGCATGGCCGCGCGCTGAACCAGGCGTGGCCGCGCTGAACCAGGCGTGGCCGCGCCGATCCAGGCGTGGCACCAAGTGCCGCCGCACGAGGGATCTGAGTGTTAGGTTCGGGGCATGAGCACCAGCCCCGCAAAGTCCTCGATGCGCGACGCCCTCGTCGCGGCGGCCTTCCAGCTCTTCCTCGAGCACGGCTACGAGCAGACCACGGTCGACGACATCGTGAAGACCGCGGGGGTCGGCCGGCGGTCCTTCTTCCGGTACTTCCCGTCGAAGGAGGACGTGGTCTTCCCCGACCACGAGCAGGCGCTCGCCGAGATGACGGCCTTCCTCGCCGCCAGCGCGGACACCGACGACCCGCTGGTCCGCGTCTGCGACGCGACCCGGCTGGTGATGCGGATGTACGCGGAGAACCCCACCTTCTCCGTCCAGCGCTACCGGCTCACCCGCGAGGTGACGGGCCTGCGCACGTACGAGCTCTCCGTGGTGTGGCGGTACGAGAAGACCCTCGGCGACTACCTGCGCACCCGCTTCGCGGACCGCCGCGACGGCACCCTGCGGGCCAACGTGGTGGCCGCCGCCGTGGTCGCGGCGCACAACCACGTCCTGCGGTCCTGGCTGCGCTCCGGCGGCGAGGGCGACCCCCTCGCCGAGGTGGACCGGGCCCTGGAGTTCGTCCGCGACACCTGGAACCCGGACGGCGCGGGCGCGGAGGCGCCGGCGGACCGGGAGGACGAGGACGTGGTCGTGGTGATCACCCGGCGCAACACCCCGATGTGGCGGGTGGTGCGGGAGGTGGAGTCGACACTCGGCGAGGCGTGAGGCGGCCGAGTTCCTCAAACTGAGGGAACTGAGTGCTTTATTTTGTGGCACTCAGTGCCATAGATTGTCTCCGTGCACAGTCGAGCCGTCGAGTGCAAGGAGAAGGCATCGTGTTCCACACGGGATTCAGGAACGGGACCGCCACCCGGACCGACGAGCCGCCGGCCGGCTCGGAGCTCTACTTCCAGCGCTGCCAGTGGTGTCACACCACGGCCTTCCAGCGCCTGCTCTGCCCGACCTGCGGGTCGACCGATCTGACCCCCGAACGCAGCACCGGCGAGGGCATCGTCTCCGTCCGCCGCGGAGTCACCGCGGCCGAGGCGGACCTGTGGCCCGTCCACATGACCGAGGGCTTCGTGGTGCGCTGCCGCGTCGACGGCCCCCTGCACGCGGTGCGCCCCGGCGTCCGCGTGAAGTTGGCGGCCGCCTCCGAGCGCCCGGGCGAAGAGCCCGTGGTCCGACTCTGCGACGAGGTCCCGCTCGACGGCTGGATCTGAGCGTGGATCCGAGCGTGGATCCGATTCGGAAACCCGACGACGAGAGCCGGTCGAAGGCCCAGGGCCTCCGACCGGCTCTCGTCGTATGCGCCGGTGATCAGTGAGCGGCTAGCGGGCGCCGATCTCGTCCGTCAGCTGCGGCAGCACCTCGAACAGGTCGCCGACGACGCCGTAGTCGACGAGGTCGAAGATCGGGGCCTCCGGGTCCTTGTTGATCGCGACGATCGTCTTCGACGTCTGCATGCCGGCCCGGTGCTGGATCGCGCCGGAGATGCCCGCCGCGACGTACAGCTGCGGCGAGACCTGCTTGCCGGTCTGGCCGACCTGGTTGGAGTGCGGGTACCAGCCGGCGTCCACCGCGGCGCGCGAGGCGCCGACGGCCGCGCCGAGCGAGTCGGCCAGCTTCTCGACGACCTCGAAGCCCTCGGCGGCGCCGACGCCGCGGCCACCGGAGACCACGATCGCGGACTCGGTCAGCTCGGGGCGGCCGGAGGAGACCCGCGGGGTGCGCGAGACGACCTTGGCGGCGTTGCCCGTGAAGGCGACGGCGACG
The DNA here is from genome assembly GCF_036566765.1 of Streptomyces sp. Taxonomy (GTDB): domain Bacteria; phylum Actinomycetota; class Actinomycetes; order Streptomycetales; family Streptomycetaceae; genus Streptomyces. Next base: position 1,503 of record NZ_DATCVQ010000356.1, on the reverse strand, counting down.
TTCTCGACCGTGCCGGCGGCCGGGGCGGCCTCGGGCGCGGCGGAGTTCGGCTTGACGGTGATGACCGGCGCGCCGTGCGAGACCGTCGACTTCACCTGGTACGAGGCGGCGAAGACGGACTGGGTGGCGACCGGGCCCTTCTCGCCGGCCTCCAGCTCCACGGCGTCGGTGATCAGACCGGACTCGAGGCGCAGCGCGACGCGCGCGGCGATCTCCTTGCCCTCGCCGGACGAGGTGACGAGCACCGCTGCGGCGCCCTTGTCCTTCGCGATCTGGGTGAGCGCGTCGACCTTCGGCACGACGAGCTGCTCGGCGAACTCCGGGCCGTCCGCGACGTACACGGTGGCCGCGCCGTACTCGGCGGCGGTGGCCGCGATGGCGGCGGCGGCCTCGCCGGCGCCGAGGACGACGGCGCTGGGCTCGCCGATGCGGCGGGCCAGGGTCAGCAGTTCGAGGGCCGGCTTACGGACCGCACCGTCGGCGTGGTCCACGAGAACCAGGATCTCAGCCATGATTCATTGCTCCTGAAACGGTGAACAGCGGGGCGGTCAGATGAACTTCTGCGCGGACAGGAAGGCGGCGAGCTGCTTGCCGCCGTCGCCCTCGTCCGTGACGATCGTGCCCTGGGTACGGGCCGGGCGCGGGGTCGCCGAGTCGACCAGGGTCCAGGACCCGGCGAGGCCGACCTCGTCGGCGTCGATGCCGAGGTCGTCCAGGTCCAGCTCCTCGACCGGCTTCTTCTTGGCGGCCATGATCCCCTTGAAGGAGGGGTAACGGGCCTCGCCGGACTGGTCGGTGACCGACACGACGGCCGGCAGCGGGGCCTCGATCAGCTCGGTGGCGGCGTCGCCGTCGCGGCGGCCCTTGACCACACCGTCCTCGACCGAGACCTCCGAAAGCAGCGTGACCTGCGGCAGGTTCAGCCGCTCCGCGAGCAGCGCGGGCAGCACGCCCATGCTGCCGTCGGTCGAGGCCATGCCGCAGACGACCAGGTCGAAACCGGTCTTCTCCAGCGCCTTGGCGACGATCGCGGAGGTGGCGAAGACGTCCGAGCCGTGGATGTCCTCGTCGTTGACGTGGACGGCCTTGTCGGCGCCCATCGAAAGCGCCTTGCGCAGCGCGTCCTTGGCGTCGTCCGGCCCGACGGTGATGACGGTGACCGCGGCGTCGTCGGCCTCTTCCGAGATCCGCAGCGCCTGCTCGACCGCGTACTCGTCCAGCTCCGACAGCAGGCCGTCGACCTCGTCGCGGTCGACCGTCAGGTCGTCGGCGAAACCGCGGTCGCCGGTCGCGTCGGGTACGTACTTCACACAGACAGCGATCCTCAGGGTCACGGCCTGGCTCCTTTCAAGTGACAGACGATTACGGGAGGTTGCGGGCCATGACGATGCGCTGGACCTGGTTGGTGCCTTCGTAGATCTGGGTGATCTTGGCGTCGCGCATCATGCGCTCGACGGGGTAGTCGCGGGTGTAGCCGTAGCCGCCGAGGAGCTGGACGGCGTC
>NZ_DATCVQ010000355.1:0-21577 GCF_036566765.1 Streptomyces sp. | reverse complement strand
CGCCGAGCCGGTGCCGTCGCTCGGGGTCGCGCAGCAGCGCGAGGCAGGCGTCGGCGAGCGCCCGCGGGTTGCGCGGGGGCACGACGAGCCCGGTGCCGCCGATGACCTCGACGACCGCGCCGACGTCCGTGGAGACGGTGGCCCGCGCGCAGAGCATCGCCTCGGCGAGGCTGATCGGGAAGCCCTCGACGACGCTGGACAGCACGACCACCGCGCCGCCCGCGTAGGCGTCGGCGAGGCTCGGGGCCTCCGGCCCGCCGATCTCCTCGAAGGAGACCGGGTTGTCGCCGACGGCGTACTCGTCCGCCGCCTCGTCCGGGAAGAGCTGCGCGGCGAGCGCCCGGCAGTGCGCGAGGTAGCTGTCCGCGCCGGGCTCCCGCACGGGCACGGCGACGATCCGCAGCCGCGCGTCCGGCTGCTCCCTGTGCACCTCGGCGAAGGCGTGCAGCAGGGCGATCAGGTCCTTGGCGGGCTCGACCCGGCCGACCCAGACCAGGGTCGCCGGGTCGCCGCTCTCCTCGTCCTCGCCGACCTCGGCGAACCGGCCGGCCGCCATGCCCGGGTAGACCGTGCGGAGCTTGGCCCGGTCGGCGCCGCACTTCTCCTGCCAGCGGCGGGCGTGCGTGTTGCCGGGGGTGAGCAGGGCGGCCTGCCGGTAGATCTCGGCGGCCAGCCGTCCGTGGAAGGCGGCGAGCAGGGCGCGCACCGGCGCGCCGGCGGCCGTCCCGGAGTCGGCGAGGTACTGCGTGCGGAGCTGGACGCCGTACTCGGTGACCAGCAGCGGAGTGCCGAAGAAGCGTTTGGCCAACAAGCCGGGCAGGGACGCCGTCCCACCGGACGCGGCGTGGCAGAGGTCGACGCCGCCGAGGGTGTCCTCGGTGTACCAGTCGAGCGAGAGCGGGCGCAGCGCGCGCTCGAGGCGGTCGACGAACGCGAGGTGGTCGGTGAGGCTCGCGTCGCGCACGCCGCGGCGCGCGCCGGGGGCGCGGCAGGCGGACTCCACGATGCGGACGGCGGGTTCGGAGCGCATCGCGGCGGTCAGACAGCCGTGCTCGCGGGCGAGTTCGGCGAGGCCGTACAGACCGGCGGCGAAGTCGTCCGCGCCGGCGGGCCCGTCGGCGGCGCAGACGCCCGCCGCCAGCGCGCCGAAGTGCCCGGCGAAGAGGCGGCGTTCACGGCGGCCGAGGCGGATCCCGTCGTCCTCCTGGCCCCACAGCGGCGCGGTGGTGACCCGGCGGACCTGCTGCGGGAGGTCGACCCAGCCGTCGTCCTCCTGGCGGGCGCTGCGGGCGAGGGCGTAGAGGTCGAACTCGTGATGGCCGACTCCGCGCACGAGCCGGTCGCACCAGAGCCTGGACTCACCCGTCGCATACGGGTAGCCACCCTCGGTGAGCAGTGCGATGCGCACGAAATCACACCCCCGATCTCCCTTGTGCGCGGCCGTCCTCGGTCGGACGACTCACAGCGGGATGAACGTAAGCGGATATGCCGGTTGCGCGATGGACGGTTGTCCGTCGCGCCACCGGAAGGGGTGAATGCGCGTGACTTTCCCGCCGCGGTAGCGTTCCGTCGCGGTACGGGGTGTGTCGACTACGGTCCGTCAAGCCGCGGGGGTAGGCACGCGGCGCTGCCCGCGGCCGTGCCGGCGGGCGGACCTGTCATCAATTCCCCGGGTGCACCCAGGGGTTGGGGCGGCAGTGGATGCCGTCGATGTCGAGGGACTTGGTCTGCTGCTGCATCACGGGGGCGAGCGCGCCCGGCGTGCGGCAGCTCACGTGGCCGTGTCCGAGCCGGTGGCCGACCTCGTGGTTGATGAGCATCTGCCGGTAGGCGTGCATGGCCTTCGGCCCGAAGGTCTCCGAGCCCTGTGCCCAGCGGAACGCGTTGATCATCACGCGCTGGGTGGAGGCGGAGTCGCAGGAGACGTTGTCGACGGTGGTGTCGAGCCCGGACTTCGCGCACCACTCGCCGGTGGTGCCGGGGCTGGCCAGCGTGATGACGAACTCCGGGTCCCCGCTGGAGATCCGCTCGAAGGTCATCGCGCCCTCGCCGGCCCAGCTGCGCTCGTCGTTGAGGGTCTTCTGCACGGCCTGCGCGAACAGCCTCGGGTCGAGCCCGAGCCCCTTCTCGACGTCCACCCGGTAGCGGACCTTGCGCCCCTTGCCGGGGGCCTTGTCGAACCCGGGCACCGCCTCGAAGTCCCCGGACCCCTTGAGCTTCGGGTCGATCCGGAACTGGCGCGTCATCAACTGCTCGTACGTGGCCGGCACGGCGGGCTTCACGGGCGCCTGCTGCGCCGGGGTCGCCCGGTCGTCGGAGCGGTCGGAGCGGGGCGCGCCGCCGTCGGCGACGCGTCCGCCGGTCTTGCTCGCGGAGGAGTCGGCGGAGCTCCGGGTGTCCGGGTCGGCCACCACCTGACCGGCGACGACGACGGCGAGGACGGTGGTGACGGCGGCGGCCGCGACGCCGGTGAGCGTGCGCCCCTTGCCGGGCTTCGCGGGCGGCTCGGTCTCGTCGGGCCGCGTCCGCGGTTCGGCGTCGAGGTCCGAGGGGTCCTGCGGGAGGCCCGTCGGAAGAGTCTCGCGCCGCTGTCCCGGTATGAACGGGGCCTGCGTGGCGGTCCCGGCCCGGCGGGGGACGCCCTGCCAGTCGCCGTACCGCTGGGGCGGCGGGGGGCCCTCGGGGTGCTGGGGATGTCCGCCGCGCACATCGGGGCCGGGGGCGGCCGGACCGCCGCGAGCGCCGCCGTACGGGCCTGCCGGCCGGGCCGCGTAGCCCTGCGCGCCATAGGCGGGGGTGCCGTGCGCGGGAGTTCCCTGCGAGGGGTTCCCGTACGAGGGAGTGCCGTGGGCGGGAGTTCCCTGCGAGGGATTGCCGTACGAAGGCGTCCCGTGGGCAGGGGTCCCGTACCCGGGGCCGTCGTACCGCCGGCCGTCGTACGCCGGGGTGCCGTGCGCGGGGGTGCCGTACTGCTGCGTCCCGTACCCGGGCGTGCCGTGCGGCGGTGTCTCGGTGGCCGTGCCGGCGGCGCGTCGGCGGCGCCCCGTGCCCTGGCCGGGCCCCTTGGCCTCCGGCTCCCCCGGTTTCGCGACCGCGGGAGCGGGGCCCTTGCGACTATGTCGTCCCACCCCGGGTCAGCTCCCGCCCTCGTCGTCGATCAGTTCTCGGACGGCCGCGGCGACCGTCTCCGGATACTCCATCATGGCCACGTGCCCGGCCTCGGGCAGGGTCAGCAGCCGCGAGCCGCGGAACGCCGCGGCCGCCCTGCGCGCCATACGGTACGAGACGAGTTGGTCGCGTCCGCCGTACACGAGGAGCGTCGGCGCGAGCACCCGCTCCGCCTGCCGCCACAGTCCGTGCTGGCCGCCGAGGGTGTAGGCGTCCACGATCCCGCGGGCCGAGCGGGCCATGGCATCCCAGAAATAGGGGAGCTCGAGCCGCCGCTCCATTTCCTCCACGGCGTGTCGCAAACCCTCGTCTGTCACTCGTCCGGGGTCTCCGTAACAGAGCGACAACACCCCACGGACGCGCTGTTCGGGCGTCCAGTCCTTGGTGAGCCGGGCGAACAGGGGGGCCACCCCTGGCACGGCGAGTGCCACCGTCGGCCATGCGCTGCGCTGGGCGCGCAGCTCCGGGAGCGCGGGCGAGACCAGGGTGAGCGTGCGCACCAGGTCCGGCCGGACCGCGGCGACCCGGGTGACGGCCGCGCCGCCGAGCGAGTTGCCGACGAGGTGGACCGGGCCGCGGCCGGCCGCGTCGAGATAGCGGATGACGGCGCGGGCGTGGCCGGTGACCGAGTAGTTGCCGTCGTCCGGCGGCGGGGAGTCCCCGAAGCCGGGCAGGTCGAGCGCCTCGCCGTCCACCCGGTCGGCGAGCAGCGGCATCAGCGTGGACCAGTTCTGGGACGAGCCGCCGAGCCCGTGCACGTACAGCGCGGGCGGCAGCCCCTGGCGGAGGCCGGGCCGGGACCGGACGGTGAGCGTCAGTCCGGGCAGCGCGAAGGAGCGCAGCTCCTCCCCCTCCGCGACCCGGACCTCGCGGACCCGCGCGGCGGGGGCGAGGGTCCGGGTTTCCGGCAGCTCGGTCGAAGACATGGCAGCGATATTACGAGACGATCACGCTGTGGGGCGTGTGTGCGCGGTCACAGGTTCTGCCCGGTGTCGGGTGCGGCGGGCTCGGCATGCTCCTACGCTCGTAGGAGAGGGATCCATCGGACGCACCCGAGAGGAACCTGATGACTGTCGATCCGTCCGAACCCGACACGTTCGCCGAGGAAGCAGAGGCCGCCGTGCTCGACGAGGAGATCCCGGAGGCGGACGCCGCCGAGCAGCACGCGGAACTGCAGCAACGTACGGACGAGCCGCCGCACATCGACAAGGACAGTGCCAACGAGGCAGACGCGACCGAGCAGGCACGGGTCGTGGCGCTGGACGAAGACGACTATCGATGATTTGTTCTGTTTAATGTTGAATCGCCGACTGTCCAGGACGTCCGGTCCGTGAAATTCTGCGTCCGCACCGCGCACAGCCGGGTTACCCAAAAGTACGATGGCGGGCGCGGCACCACAGCGCGCATGGATCGAACATGGGAGGCGGCGTGACAGCCATCGAGCAGACAGAGGCGGCGCGCCCGCGAGGCACGCGCCTGCCGCGCCGAGCCCGACGGAACCAGCTCCTCGGGGCTGCCCAGGAGGTCTTTGTCGCACAGGGGTACCACTCCGCGGCGATGGACGACATCGCGGAGCGCGCGGGCGTCAGCAAGCCGGTGCTGTACCAGCACTTCCCGGGCAAGCTGGAGCTCTACCTGGCCCTCCTCGACCAGCACTGCGAGGCCCTGCTGCACTCGGTGCGCACGGCGCTCGCGTCGACCACGGACAACAAGCTCCGGGTCGCGGCCACGATGGACGCCTACTTCGCGTACGTGGAGGACGAGGGCGGCGCGTTCCGGCTGGTCTTCGAGTCCGACCTGACCAACGAGCCCGCGGTGCGCGAGCGCGTGGACCGGGTGAGCCTGCAGTGCGCCGAGGCGATCTCGGACGTGATCGCCGAGGACACCGGCCTGTCCAAGGACGAGTCGATGCTGCTGGCCGTGGGCCTCGGTGGTGTGTCCCAGGTGGTCGCCCGCTACTGGCTCTCCAGCGAGACGGGCATCGCGCGCGACAAGGCCGTGGCCCTGCTGACCTCCCTGGCGTGGCGGGGCATCGCCGGCTTCCCGCTGCACGGCGCCGAGGCGCACCTGAGCGCCGAGGGGCACTGACGCCCCGCCGGTGACGATCCGCCGTGGGCTGTTCGCTCCTGGCGTTCACCGGACGACCCGTGGCAGGTCCGGCGCCGGGCTAATCTGTGCAGCGTACGGCGCGGGGAGACGCGCACCACTGACCGTTCGGAGGGACATAGCCGTGGAGGTCAAGATCGGGGTGCAGCACACGCCCCGGGAGATCGTTCTGGAGAGCGGCGAGTCCGCCGAGGACGTCGAGCGCCTGGTGGCCGACGCACTGGCCGGCAAGACGCAGCTGCTCAGCCTGACCGACGACAAGGGCCGCAAGGTCCTGGTCCCGGCGGACAAGATCGCGTACGTGGAGCTCGGCGAGCCCGCGACGCGGCGGGTGGGCTTCGGCGCGCTCTGAGCCGACGAGGTGAATGACGAAGGCCCGGCGGGCGACCGCCGGGCCTTCGTCATGTGCACGCGAGATTTGGAGGATTGCCTTCCGGGCGGCCCGGGTAGGACGGGCAGTGACCGTTTTGCCCGCCCCGCACCGCACGCGAGGTGATTCGCCGTGTTCCTGGAAGCCCTCGGAGCCGCCGCGCTCGGACTCGCCCTGGCCTGGGCCGCCGTGCACCGGCTGCCCGACCGCCTCCCCGTCCGCGGGGCCGTGCTGACGACGGGCTCGCTGGGCGCCGTGTTCGGCGCCCTGCTGACCCACGGCGCGCTCGGCCCGGGACATGTCACGGCCACGATGGTCGGGGCGGTCGCGGTCGCGACGGTCCTGCTGTCGCTGCTGCTGCGCCCGGCGAACCGCCGAATGCCCCGATCAGCCGCGGTGTGAGGCCGGGCGACGCACGACTGCTCGACGCACGACTGCTTGACGCGCGGCTGCGCGGCGCAGGGCTAGGCGGCGCAGGACTAGGCGGCCAGGCCGAGCGCGGCCATGCGCTTGGTGTGCGCCTCGGTGATCCGGGAGAACATCCGGCCCACCTCGGCCAGGTCGAAGCCGTCGGCCAGGCCGCCGACCAGCATCGTCGACAGCGCGTCGCGCTCCGCGACCACGCGCTGCGCCTGCGAGAGCGCCTCGCCCATCAGACGGCGCGCCCACAGCGCGAGCCGGCCGCCGAGGCGCGGGTCGGCCTCGATCGCGGCGCGCACCTTCTCCACGGCGAAGTTGCCGTGGCCGGTGTCGTCGAGCACCGAGAGGACCAGCGCGCGGGTGTCGGAGTCGAGCCGGACGGCGACCTCGCGGTAGAAGTCGCTGGCGATCGAGTCGCCCACGTACGCCTTGACCAGGCCCTCCAGCCAATCCGACGGCGCGGTCTGGCGGTGGAAGTCGTCGAGCGCCTTCGCGAACGGCTCCATCGCGGCGGTCGGCTCCGCGTCGACGGCGGCCAGCCGGTCCCGCAGCTGCTCGAAGTGGTGGAACTCGGCGGAGGCCATCTTCGCGAGCTCCGCCTTGTCCGCGAGCGTCGGCGCGAGCTTGGCGTCCTCGGCGAGCCGCTCGAAGGCCGCGAGCTCGCCGTAGGCCAGCGCGCCGAGCAGGTCGACGACCGCGGCGCGGTACTGAGGCTCGGCGGAGGCGGCGGCCCAGTCCTGGGCGGCGATCCCGGTGAGTTCGGTGGCGTTGTCGGCGTTGTTCTCGGCGTTGTCAGGCGTCTCCATGAACCGCACAATAGCCCGCTCCCCGCCCCGTGGAAGGTCCCGAAGCCCCTGGTCAGTCACTGTGACCTCGCACTCCCCACCAATTCTCCCGACACGCCTGCGCGATTCCGGGGTACAGTGGTAAAGCGCCTGCTGAGTATGCAGACAAGCTTTCGCTTGTTCTCTCACGCTCGGCGGGCCATCTCATGAATGAGGATGCCCGGTCGGTGGCCCGACTGGCTCCGACCCGACAGCCCTCCCAGCGCACTTGCGGGAGGGACCCTCAGCGGCATGACGCTCGAGCGACGGCAGTGGTCCCGCGCCACCCGGCAGCGATCTCATCGATCCGGCCGGAAGTGATCCGGCACGGTACGACCCCCAGCGTTCGCCTCGCGCCGCGTCTCACAGAAGAGGCAGCACCCTGACTACGTTCCGAGAGCTCGGGATCCTTCCCGAGACCGCCGAGGCGCTCGAAGCCGTCGGCATCGTGAATCCCTTCCCCATCCAGGAGATGACGCTCCCGGTCGCCCTCACCGGCACCGACGTCATCGGCCAGGCCAAGACCGGCACCGGCAAGACGCTCGGCTTCGGCCTGCCGCTCCTGGAGCGCGTCACCGTCCCCGCGGACGTCGAGGCCGGCCGGGCCAAGCCCGAGCAGCTCACCGACGCCCCGCAGGCCCTGGTCGTCGTCCCCACCCGCGAGCTCTGCACCCAGGTCACCAACGACCTGCTGACCGCGGGCAAGGTCCGCAACGTGCGCGTGCTCGCCATCTACGGCGGCCGTGCGTACGAGCCCCAGGTCGAGGCGCTGAAGAAGGGCGTCGACGTCATCGTCGGCACCCCCGGCCGCCTGCTCGACCTGGCCGGCCAGCGCAAGCTCGACCTGTCCCACGTCAAGGCCCTGGTCCTGGACGAGGCGGACGAGATGCTCGACCTGGGCTTCCTGCCCGACGTCGAGAAGATCATGAACATGCTTCCGGCGAAGCGTCAGACCATGCTGTTCTCGGCCACCATGCCGGGCGCGGTCATCGGTCTCGCCCGCCGCTACATGTCGCAGCCGACGCACATCCGCGCCACCTCGCCCGACGGCGAGGGCGTGACCGTCGCCAACATCAAGCAGCACGTCTTCCGCGCGCACTCGATGGACAAGCCGGAGATGGTCTCCCGCATCCTGCAGGCCAACGGCCGCGGGCTCGCGATGATCTTCTGCCGTACGAAGCGCACGGCGGCCGACATCGCCGAGCAGCTGCAGCGTCGCGGCTTCGCCTCCGGCGCGGTCCACGGCGACCTCGGCCAGGGCGCTCGCGAGCAGGCGCTGCGCGCCTTCCGCAACGGCAAGGTCGACGTGCTCGTCTGCACCGACGTCGCCGCGCGCGGCATCGACGTCGAGGGCGTCACCCACGTCATCAACTACCAGTCGCCGGAGGACGAGAAGACGTTCCTCCACCGCGTGGGCCGCACCGGCCGCGCGGGCGCGAAGGGCACCGCGGTGACCCTGGTCGACTGGGACGACATCCCGCGCTGGCAGCTCATCAACAAGGCGCTCGGGCTCGACTTCCACGAGCCGGCCGAGACGTACTCCAGCTCCCCGCACCTGTACGAGGAGCTGGACATCCCCGCGGGCACCAAGGGCGTCCTGCCCCGCGCCGAGCGGACCCGTGCGGGTCTGGGCGCGGAGGAGCTGGAGGACCTGGGCGAGCCGGGCGGGCGTCGCACGCGCGGCCCGAAGCCCACGCGGGAAGAGGAGCGTCCGGAGCGTACGCGTACGCCGCGGCAGCGCCGCCGCACGCGCAACGGGTCGGCGCTGGACGAGTCCGTCGCCGAGGCCCCGGCCGCGACGCCGGCGACCGACGAGGAGCAGGCGACCACGCCGCGCACCCCGCGCCGCCGTCGCCGCACCCGTACGGGCGCGTCGGCCGTGACCGCGGCTGCGACCGCGGTCGCCGAGGCCCCCGTGGCCGAGGCTCCGGTCGCCGTGGCTCCCGTCGTCGAGGCCCCCGTGGTCGAGGCTCCGGCTGTCGTCGAGGCTCCGGCGGAGGAGGCGGCCGCCAAGCCGCGTCGTCGCCGCGCCCGCTCGTCGGCGTCTTCGGCCGAGTCCGCGGTCGTCGAGGCCCCGGTCGCCAAGGCCGCCCCGGCGGTCAAGGCCGCACCGGTGGCCGTGGAACCGCAGGCCGCTCCGCGTCGGCGGGCGCGTGTCGTGCGCCAGGCGACGGAGCCCGAGGTCGGCTTCCAGACCGTGGAGAGCGTGCTCGCGGCTGCCGCCGCCGGCACCGCCCAGGCCCCCGCGCCCGTCGCGGAGGAGCCGAAGGCCGCGCCGCGCCGCCGTACGGCGAAGAAGGCCGTCGCCGCTGTCGAGGCCCCGGTCGAGACGGCCGAGGCCGTCGCCGAGACCAAGCCGCGCCGTCGCGTCACCAAGAAGGCCGTCGCCGTCGAGGCTCCGGTCGAGGCTGCCGAGGCGCCGGCCGAGACGGTCGAGGCCGTCGCGGAGACCAAGCCGCGTCGCCGTACGACCAAGAAGGCCGTCGCCGCCGAGGCCCCTGAGGCCTCGGAGCCGAAGGCGCCGCGTCGTCGCACGACCAAGAAGGCCGTCGCGGCCGAGGCCCCGGACGCGTCCGAGCCGAAGACCCCGCGTCGCCGCACGACGAAGAAGGCAGCGGCGGCCCAGCCGGAGAGCTGAGCCCCGCACCGCACGACACCACGGCGGCCCGGTCCCCCCACGGGGACCGGGCCGCCGTCGTGCGCGCCCGACCTGCGGATACAGTCGCTGGTATGAGCAAGCCCCGGTCCCTGGCGCTGCCGCCCCGTACCCGCGCCCGCCGGCTGGTGACCGCCCGCGGCGAGTTCGCCGTGCTCGACACGGAGCCGTCGGGCGGGACGCACGGCACGGCGCTGCTGCTGCCCGGCTACACCGGCAGCAAGGAGGACTTCCTCGCGCTGCTCGGGCCGTTGAGCGACGCCGGGTACCGGGTCGTCGCGGTCGACGGGCGCGGACAGCACGAGTCCCCGGGTCCGCGCGGACGGGCCGCGTACCGCCGCCGGGCGCTGGCGCTCGACGTGGTGGCGCAGGCCGCGGCGCTGGGCGACGGCCCCGTACACCTGCTGGGGCACTCGTTCGGCGGTCTTGTGGCGCGAGCCGCCGCCACGGCCGCACCGGGCGCGTTCCGCTCGCTGACGCTGCTCTCCTCCGGCCCGGGCCGGGTCGCCCGGCCGCAGCGCATCCGCGTACGGGCGCTGCGCGGCGCACTGGCCCTGCTGCCGAAGGAGCGGGTGTGGCGGGCGACCCGCTGGCTGGACAGCCGTGGCGAGGAGCCGGGCGAGGCCGACCCGCCGGAGATCGTGACGTTCCTGCGCCGCCGCATGATGCGCACCCGGATCGCCCAACTCGCCGGTGCGGGGCGGCTGTTGCTGCACGACCCGGACGGCCTGGCGGAACTGTCCGCCGTCCCGCTGCCGCTCCACATCGCGTACGGCGCCGACGAGATGGTCTGGCCCGTCCCGAGCTTGGCCGCCGCGGCCGAACACACCGGCGCGCACCACACGGTGGTCCTCGGCGCGGGCCACTCCCCCAACGTCTCCCACCCGGAGGAACTGGCCGAACGCCTCACCGCCTTCTGGCAGATGGCAGAACGGGTCCACCCGACCGGCGACCTGTCAGGGCGTCCCTGAGGGCTCCTTCCGGACCCCGCCGGACAGGCCCTAGTACTGCGCGACCAGGTGCTCCCAGAAGCCGTCGCGCAGGGCGCGGCGGAGGGCGGCGTGGCCGCGCAGGGAGCGGTTGAGGAGCTTCTCGGCCTCGATGAGCAGGTCCTGGTCGACCGGTCCCGGCAGGTACGGGTGGCTGGGGAGCAGGTCCGCGAGGGCGTCACGGCCCCGCTCGGACAGCCAGGTGGCGGCGATCCGCGCGCCGATGAAGCGGACCTCGTCACGCGAGGGCGGCGGCTCGCCCTCGTTCTCGTAGGTCGTCACGGGGCGGCGGGTGACGAACGGGCGGCAGAAGTCGAGGTCGAAGGTGCGCCGGCTGTCGACCTCCCAGAGCAGCGGCTCGGCCTGGTTGCGTCCCTCGGCCGCCTCGATGCCCCACAGGTGCACCCGCGCCCCGTAGCCCTGTGCGGCCTCGACCGCCGAGACCAGGTCCTCGTCGCCGCCGACGAGCGCCGCGTCGCTGATCGCGCGGTGTCTGGCCAGCGACTCCAGGTCGGTGCGGATCAGGGAGTCGACGCCCTTCTGCTGGTTGTTGGCGTTGAGGTTGCCGAGCCTGACCTTGACGTCCGGCAGGTCGGCGATCGCCTGCTGCTCGGGCGTGTGGATCCGGCGCCGGGCGCCGTCGTACCAGTAGACCCGGAGCAGCCGGCTGTCCGCGAAGATCGTCCGCGCCTGTTCGATGAAGGCCTCGATCAGACCCTCCGCGTCGAGCTCGAAGGACCGCCGGTCCTCGGTGCCCGCGACCAGCAACCCGGCCGCAGCATGGACGTAACCCGCGTCGACGAAGATGGCGTGGGTCGAGGGCGTCTTCGCGACCTCGGCCAGCATCCGCCGCAGGAGCTCATTGGTGTGCTCCAGACGGGCGCCGAGCTCGTGGACGGGGTCGGACTCGGAGGGCGTGCCGGTGGCCGGTGCGTCGTTCATAGGGGCCCCATTCTCCGCCCGCCGCCCCGCCCGCCGCCACCTCCCCATACCGGTTAGTAGTTAGCCATCCAAAAAATTTCCTTAGCGTAGGGAATGTTTGCAGGATGCATCCCGTTGAGGCTGTACGTAACCCAGTTCTCCTTCAGGAGGATCAACTCAGACGAAGGGAGAAGCCCATGCGCTTCGAAATCCTGCGACTCGACGACATCGACGGCACGCCCGTCGACCGCACGGTCGTGGACGCCGCCTCCGTCAACCGGATCGTGCAGCAGGCCGCATCGATCGGCCAGCGCATCTGGATCCGCCCGGCCGAGACCTCGGCCTCATAACCCGTACGTCCCACCACGCACCGCGCCCCCGCACGGACTCCGGCTTCCGGAATCCGTACGGGGGCGCAGTGGTGCGGCGGCAAGCCCCAGGCCCTAGGCCCCCTGGATCACCTGCGTGACGCCGTTGATGATCTGCTGCACGGCGATCGCCGACAGCATCATGCCCGCGAGTCGGGTGACGAGCACGACGCCGCCGTCCTTGATCAGGCGGATGATCACCAGCGAGTAGCGCATGGTCAGCCACAGCACGACGTGCATGGCGGCGATCGCGGCCCAGACGGAGACCTGCGCGCCGACTCCGTCCGCGTGCTGCACGGCCAGGATCACCGACACGATCGCGCCCGGCCCGGCGAGCAGCGGCATGCCGAGCGGGACGAGGGCGACGTTGACGTCCTTGGTCTGCTTGGGCTCGTCGGTCTTGCCGGTGAGCAGGTCGAGCGCGATGAGCAGCAGGAGCAGCCCGCCCGCGATCATCAGCGCGGGGACGGAGACATGCAGGTACGCGAGGATCTGCTGGCCGAGGATGCCGAAGACGGTGATGACGCCGAACGCGACGGCGACGGCCTGCCAGGCCATCCGCCGCTGCACCTTGGCGGGCCGGCCGGAGGTCAGCGCTAGGAAGATCGGGGTGATCCCGGGGGGATCCATGATCACAAAAAGGGTCAGAAACAGCGAGCCGAAAACGGCGACGTCGAACACGGTGAGCCTTGCGAAGTGGGGTGTACGGGGGTGAACGGGCGTCCTGAGGGACGCCCGTGAGGTGGGGAGCAGCCGGACCCGGAGGTACGGGCGTACCGGCGCGAAGCCGTCGGGTCCGGGAGGACGAGGCGGGTTCCGGAGCGTGTCGACACGGTCCGGGCTCGCGCATGAGCGCGGGCCGGCGCCCCTCAGGTGCCGGACCGTCCACGCGCCGCCGTTCCTGCGGCTAGCCGCGTCCCCCGGCCCCGGGGACCGGGAACGCGCCCGTGGCGCGGCGGGTGATCTCGCCGTAGATCTCGGGGTCCGTCGTGAAGTCGCCGAGGCGGCAGGTCTTGCGGGCGCCGTGGTAGTCGCTGGAGCCCGTCGCGAGCAGGCCCAGTTCCTTCGACAGGCCGCGCAGTCTCGCCCGCGTCGGCTCGTCGTGGTCCATGTGATCGACCTCGATGCCGTCCAGGCCGGCCGCCGCCAGGCGGGCGATCGCGGCCTCCGGCACGACCTCGCCGCGCTTGACGGCGAGCGGGTGCGCGAAGACGGTCACCCCGCCGGCCGCCTTGACCAGGCGGATCGCGTCGAACGGGTCGAGCTCGTGCTTCCCGACGTACGCCCGGCCGCCGTCGGCCAGCCAGTCGGGCGTGAACGCGCCGGACACGTCCGGTACGACGCCGAGCTCGACTAGGGCCTCCGCGACGTGCGGGCGGCCCACCGAGCCGTCCCCGGCGATCCGGGCGACCTGCTCCCAGGTGACCGGCACGCCCAGCTCCTGGAGCTTGCCGACCATCGCCTGCGCCCGCGGCACCCGGTCGTCCCGGACCAGCTCGCGCTCGCGCGCCAGCTCGGGCTCCTCGGGGTCGAAGAGGTACGCCAGCATGTGCAGGCCCACGCCGTCGACCCGGCAGGACAGCTCCGCGCCGGTGACCAGGGTGAGCCCCTCCGGCAGCGCGGCGACGGCCTCGGCGTACCCGCGGGTCGTGTCGTGGTCGGTCAGCGCGACGACGTCAAGGCCTGCGGCCGCCGCGTTGCGGACCAGCTCGGCGGGGGTGTCCGTACCGTCGGAGGCCGTGGAGTGGGTGTGCAGATCGATGCGCACGGCGCGTGACTCCAACGGGCTCGGGACGGACGAGGGGGACGCTCCAGCATAACGGGCGAATCAGCGCCCTCGGTACGCCCCGCTCCCGACTTCCGCCCCTTACGTCATAGACACCGACAGGTCGCAGCCGCCGAACAGGTCGCGACCACCGGCAAGACTATGACAGCAGCCGCGGCGTCAGCGCCCCGCACGGCAGCAGTTCCACCTCCGCGCCCGCGTCCCGCAGGTCGGTCAGCACCAGCTCGTCGTACATCAGCAGGCCCGACTGCTCCGGCCAGACGATCGCCCACAGCCACAGCCCGCGCGCCTCGCCGGCGAACACCGCACGGTCCTGCGGGCCGCCGTTCACATGCCACAGGGGGGTCGGCCGGCCGGCCGCGAGGACCTTCGCCTGGGGCGGTCGGTCGACGTTCATGCCGGGTCCGGGGTCGGGGCCGTCCATCCCGGCGTACCGCGCGCCGAGTCCGACCCCGAGCTCCTCCGCGACAAGGAGCAGCTCGCCGATCCCGCCGAGCGGGCCGGGCCCCGAGCACGCGACGGCCGTGGCACGGCCGCCGCTGCGATCGTCACCGGCGTACGCGACCCCGGTGAACAGCCAGCCGACCGGCAGCGGCCACGGCATCCAGACCGGCACCTGCGAGCGATGCGTCACCACACTCAGGGCTTCGACACTGGGTGGGATCACGGGCTGCAGCGGATGCACGGCACCGTGCACGTCGCACTGCCAGGAGTCGGCGAAAAGACCGGGCGCCCTGACCCGGCCACCACACTTCGGGCAACTGGGTTCGCCCCTCATAGGGCTCAACGGTCCTCCCCGGTCGGCGCGACGTCAAGGACGATCACCCGTCCGGAGTGCGGCAATCCGCCGAGTGACGGCAGATCGGTCACCCGTTCGAGGGGGGAAGGGGCGGGCGAGGTGAGGGTTCAGTCCAGCGTCACGGACCGCCGCAGCGGGTCGCGCAGGTCCGTGCCGTTCGCCAGCCAGCGCTCCTCCAGGGCCTGCGCCCCGTGCACCCGCTTCCAGGCCGCCTCGTTCGGCGTCATCGGCAGCAGCGGCAGGAACCGCACCGGGTCCAACGGGTCGTCCAGTTCCAGGTCCTCCACCAGGCCGCCCGACTCGGCGACCAGGACCGAGCTGAACGGGGCCCCGGGCCACAGCGGTTCGCCCACGTCCAGCGAGGCGCCCGGGGCGACGACGACGCCCTCGACCTGAGGCGAGGCCGCGAGCACCGCCAGCGGCCGGAGCACCTTGTCGGTCTCGGCGAGCCCGCCGCGCACCGTCAGGACCAGCTCCGCGCGCGGCCCCTTCACCGGGTCGGCGAGCACGGCGGTCGGGTCGGCCATCGGCTGCGCGGACATGCCGAGAGTCGCGTACCGGACCAGGTCGCCCGAAGCGAACCGGAGCACCTCGATCCGGTCCGTCCCGAGAAAGGTCACCGCGGCCCGCGCGTCAGGTTCGCCGAGCGCCGTGAGCAACCGGGCCTCGACCAGAGCAAGAACTTCTCCCATGCGGCGAGCATAAAGCGCGTACGGAACGGGCAAAGGAAGGGATTGACCCTCTGTCGGCTGATAGTCTTGGCCGCTGGTCGGGTGTCCCGACTGCGCGTCATCACGTCATCCCCCACGGGGGACCGGCCGGAGGAGGTGGGGCTGCGATGGATCGAAGTCGATCGGGCAGTACCAACCGCCCTTCCGCCCTGCCGCACCTCGCCCAGGTGCATTCCTCCCGCTGAACCCGCAGGTCCGGGTTCCCCGAGGACGCCCGCGCCCCGAGCGCCGGGCACATCGCACGACGGAAGAGCATTTCGCCTTTGCCTGTCTGTAGCGAACGCCGTCACCGCGTCCCCGCGGTGCCGCCCGCTTTGCGGACGTAGGAAGCAGCGACGCTCCTCAACGTCCTCATTCCGGGCTGTGCCACGCCTCGCCGACGGCCTCTCCGTGAAGGAGCACGCCCATGTCGATGATCCGTGACCTGCGCGCAGCGGTCCGCCCCTCCCTGCGCCCGTCCCTCCGCAAGACGAGCACCGCGTACGGCGCCGCGCCGTACGACACCACCCGCGACCCGTCCGCCTCCAGCGCCGTCGTCGACTGCGCCGTGTACCGCGACGGAGCCCGGGTGGAGGACCGCGCCTGTCTGACGCCGCGTGAGGCGATGCGCCGAGTGCGGGACGGCGGCGGCTTCGCCTGGATCGGTCTGCACGAGCCGACCGAGGCCGAATTCGCCGGTATCGCCGCCGAGTTCGGGCTGCACCCGCTCGCCGTCGAGGACGCCGTCCACGCCCACCAGCGGCCGAAGCTGGAGCGGTACGACGACACCCTCTTCACCGTCTTCAAGACGATCCACTACATCGAGCACGCCGAACTCACCGCGACCAGCGAGGTCGTCGAGACCGGCGAGGTGATGTGCTTCACCGGCCAGGACTTCGTCATCACCGTCCGGCACGGCGGCCAGGGCTCGCTGCGCAATCTGCGGCACCGCATGGAGGGCGAGCCCGAACTACTCGCCAAGGGCCCCTCGGCCGTGCTGCACGCCATCGCCGACCATGTCGTCGACGGCTACATCGCGGTCGCCGACGCGGTCGAGCTCGACATCGACCAGATCGAGATCGATGTCTTCTCGCCGCCGGCCAAGGGCTCCACGCGCGGCGCCGACACCGGCCGGATCTACCAGCTCAAGCGCGAGGTACTGGAGTTCAAGCGGGCCGTCACCCCGCTGCTGCGCCCGATGCAGCTGCTGAGCGAGCGGCCGATGCGGCTGGTCGACCCGGACATCCAGAAGTACTTCCGGGACGTCGCCGACCACCTCGCGCGCGTCCAGGAGCAGGTCGTCGGCTTCGACGAGCTGCTGAACTCGATCCTGCAGGCCAACCTGGCGCAGGCGACCGTCACGCAGAACGAGGACATGCGCAAGATCACCTCGTGGGCGGCCATCATCGCCGTCCCGACGGCGGTCTGCGGCGTGTACGGCATGAACTTCGACTACATGCCGGAGCTGCGGTGGCAGTACGGCTACCCGATGGTGCTGGGCGGGATCACGGTCATCTGCTTCGCGATCCACCGCACGCTGAAGCGGAACGGCTGGCTGTAGCGCGCAGCGGGGTCGCTAGGCTTCGTCCCATGACAAGTCAGCCGCTCGGCCTCGCCCTCGTCGAGGAGGCCACCAAGAAGTCCGGCCTCATCTGGGTCAAGGGCGCCCTGCCCGGGGCGCGGGCGCTCTGGCACGTCTGGCACGACGGCGGCGCGGTCGTCGTCGGCGACGGCCCGGGCGAGCAGCCGCTGCGCGGCCTGCGCCCGGGGCACCCGGCCGAGGTGACCGTGCGCAGCAAGGACAAGGGCGGCCGGCTGGTCGCCTGGACGGCGACGGTGACGGCACTGGACCCGGGCTCGCCGGAGTGGGACGCGGCCGTCGCCGAGCTGAAGGGCAAGCGGCTGAACGCGCACGACGGCGAGGCGATGACGGAGCGCTGGGCACGCGAGTGCCGGGTGCTGCGACTGACCCCCGAGGACGCGATCACCGACCTGCCGGACGGCTCGCTCGCCGCCGCGCCGATGCCGACGGCCGCGACGACCCGGCGTCCGATCCCGGCGGCGCTGCCGCGCCTGCTGCTCAAGCGCCGCCGCAAGGCCTGAACGGCCCTGGGGCCGTCACGTCTTCGGGAGCTGCTTCCCGTAGTCCACGGTCTGCTCCTTGGCCGGCTCCGCCAGCGTGAAGTCCTTGTCCCACTCGGACAGCACGACCACGCCCGCGCCGCCGCCGCGGGCGAACTGCACCGGGTACGGCGTCCCGTCCAGGGAGACGTCGAGGGTGCCGCCCTCGCCCTCCTGGCCGCCCTTGACCTTGACCGTGCGGACTCCGCCGATGCGGTCCCGGTCGCCCTTGACGACCTCGCCGTGCAGCCCGAGCAGCCCGTCGAGCAGCAGGTTCATGTCGGTGAAGCCGCGCAGCTGCTTGTAGGCCGGGTCGCCCTCGGGGACCTTCACATACTTGTCGTCGAGCTTGTCCGCCGCCTCGGTGTCGGACGCGTCCGGCGTGGCGCCTCCCTTGCCCTCGTGCGCCCAGAAGCCGGCGTCGGCCTTCAGGAACAACGCCTCGCCGACCCGCAGCAGCTCGAAGGTGCTGTTCTTCGTCGTGACCGAGCCGGCCGCGCCGTCCTTCTTGAGCCGCATGTTCAGCTTGAAGGTGCCGCCCTTGCTGACCAGCGTGCCGGAGAGCCGTACCGCCTTGGCCGCGTCGGCCGCCGACTGCGCCTTCTCCTCGATGGCCGGCGCCCCGAGCTTGCCGACGCCGTTGGTGCCCTCGTCCGGGTCCTCCGCGCAGCCGCCGAGCATGGTCGTCAGGCCGGCGCAGAGCACGACGGGGACGGCGGCCCTGCGGGCCCTCGATGCCAGGGGGAGAGTGCTCACCGGCGCACTGCCTCTCGTCTGCCTGTGGGAATGCGTGTGGGGGGTCTGCGGGTGCCTGTGGGGAGACGGGCAGACGGCAGCGTACCTGTGCGGCTCCTATGTCCCGGCAGGCAGCCGTACGGACTCGTTGCCGGAGCGCCACGGAACGGTACGGGCTAGCCTGAACCAGTCATAAAGCAGCAATCCATGACATGGAGGAGGCGCGTGGCATGGCGGCAGGCGCCCCCCGGGTCTACGTCTCGCACCTCGCCGGCTCCCAGGTCTTCGACCCCAACGGCGACCAGGTCGGCCGCGTCCGCGACCTCGTCGCCATGCTCCGCGTCGGCCGCCGGCCGCCCCGCCTCCTCGGCATGGTCGTCGAGGTGCTCAGCCGGCGCCGGATCTTCGTGCCCATGACCCGGATCACCGGGGTGGAGTCCGGCCAGGTGATCACCACCGGCGTGATCAACATGCGGCGCTTCGAACAGCGCCCGACCGAGCGGCTGATCCTCGGCGAGCTGCTCGACCGGCGGGTCACGCTGGTGGAGAGCGGCGAGGAGGTCACCGTCCTCGACGTCGCCATCCAGCAGCTGCCCGCCCGGCGCGACTGGGAGATCGACAAGGTCTTCGTCCGCAAGGGCAAGGGCGGGGTGCTGAGCCGCAAGGGCGAGACCCTGACCGTCGAATGGTCGGCGGTCACCGGCTTCTCGCTGGAGGAGGAGGGACAGGGCGCCGAGAGCCTGGTCGCCACCTTCGAGCGGATGCGCCCGGCCGACCTCGCCAACGTGCTGCACCACCTCTCCCCCAAGCGGCGTGCCGAGGTCGCCGCCGCGCTCGACGACGACCGCCTCGCCGACGTCCTGGAGGAGCTGCCGGACGACGATCAGATCGAGATCCTCGGCAAGCTCAAGGAGGAGCGTGCCGCGGACGTCCTGGAGGCGATGGACCCGGACGACGCGGCCGACCTGCTGTCCGAGCTGCCGGAGGAGGACCAGGAGCGGCTGCTCACGCTGATGCGGCCGGACGACGCGGCGGACGTGCGCCGACTCCTCGCGTACGAGGAGCGGACCGCGGGCGGCCTGATGACCACCGAGCCGATCGTGCTGCGGCCGGACGCCACCGTCGCGGACGCGCTCGCCCGGGTGCGCCAGCAGGACCTCTCCCCCGCGCTCGCCGCGCAGGTGTACGTGTGCCGGCCGCCGGACGAGACGCCGACCGGCAAGTACCTGGGCACCGTGCACTTCCAGCGGCTGCTCCGGGATCCGCCGTTCACCCTGGTCAGCGCGCTGCTGGACAGCGACCTGCCGCCGCTCGCGCCGGACACCCCGCTGCCCGCGGTGACCGGGTATCTCGCCGCGTACAACATGGTCGCGGCGCCGGTGGTGGACGAGAGCGGGTCGCTGCTCGGCGCGGTCACGGTCGACGACGTGCTCGACCACCTGCTGCCGGAGGACTGGCGCGAGACGGACTTCCTGGCGGAGGAGACGGCCGGTGGCTGAACGCGCCCATGACCGCGAACGGGAGCGGGAGAAGGACCGGGAGCGGGAGCGGGAGCGGTCCCTCCCCCGCATCCGGCTGGACATCCCGCGCGAGCGGCGGGTCAGGCTACTGCCGGAGTACGACCCCGAGGCCTTCGGCCGGTTCTCGGAGCGGATCGCCCGCTTCCTCGGCACGGGCCGGTTCCTCGTCTGGATGACCCTGACGGTCATCGTCTGGGTGGGGTGGAACATCTTCGCCCCGTCCTCGCTGCGGTTCGACGAGTACCCGTTCATCTTCCTGACCCTCGCCCTGTCGCTGCAGGCCTCCTACGCGGCCCCGCTGATCCTGCTCGCGCAGAACAGGCAGGACGACCGGGACCGGGTCAACCTGGAGCAGGACCGCAAGCAGAACGAGCGCTCCATCGCCGACACCGAGTACCTGACCCGGGAGATCGCGGCGCTGCGGATGGGCCTGGGCGAGGTCGCGACCCGGGACTGGATCCGGTCCGAGCTCCAGGACCTGCTCAAGGACTTGGAGGGGCGCGAGGACCGGCGGGATCTATTCCCGCCGGACGGCGATCGCCGAAGTGACGTACCTGACCGCTGACGGCCTTTCCGGGGCCGGTGGTCCGCGCCGTACCATCGTCCGTATGGCTACGGAAGACGCGGTGCTCGAAGCTCTGGCGACGGTGAACGACCCCGAGATCAACAAACCGATCACCGAGCTGGGCATGGTGAAGTCGGTGGAGATCGGTGACGACGGCAAGGTGGCCGTCACGGTCTACCTCACCGTCTCCGGCTGCCCGATGCGCGACACGATCACCCAGCGCGTGACGGAGGCCGTCTCCCGCGTCGAGGGCGTCACCGGCGTCGACGTGTCGCTCGACGTGATGAGCGACGAGCAGCGCAAGGAACTGGCGGCGGCGCTGCGCGGCACCACCGCCGAGCGCGAGGTGCCGTTCGCCAAGCCCGGCTCGCTGACCCGGGTGTACGCGGTCGCCTCCGGCAAGGGCGGCGTCGGCAAGTCCTCCGTGACCGTGAACCTGGCCGCGGCGATGGCCGCGGACGGCCTGAAGGTCGGCGTCGTCGACGCGGACATCTACGGCCACAGCGTGCCGCGGATGCTGGGCGCGGACGGGCGTCCGACCCAGGTCGAGAACATGATCATGCCGCCGTCGGCGAACGGCGTGAAGGTCATCTCCATCGGCATGTTCACCCCGGGCAACGCGCCGGTGGTGTGGCGCGGCCCCATGCTGCACCGCGCGCTGCAGCAGTTCCTCGCGGACGTGTACTGGGGCGACCTGGACGTCCTGCTGCTCGACCTGCCCCCGGGCACCGGCGACATCGCGATCTCGGTCGCGCAGCTGGTGCCGAACGCGGAGATCCTGGTCGTGACGACCCCGCAGCAGGCGGCGGCCGAGGTCGCCGAGCGGGCCGGCTCGATCGCCGTGCAGACGCACCAGAAGATCGTCGGCGTGGTCGAGAACATGGCCGGGCTGCCGTGTCCGCACTGCGACGAGATGGTCGACGTGTTCGGCACCGGCGGCGGCCAGCGGGTCGCGGACGGTCTGACGCGGACCACGGGCGCGACGGTCCCGGTCCTCGGCTCCATCCCGATCGACGTCCGCCTCCGCGAAGGCGGCGACGAGGGCAAGCCGGTCGTCATCACCGACCCCGACTCCCCCGCCGGCTCCGCCCTCCGAGCCATCGCCGGCAAACTCGGCGGCCGCCAGAGGGGCCTCTCGGGCATGAGCCTGGGCATCACGCCGAGGAACAAGTTCTAGGACGGGCAGCTGCGGGCAGTGGTCCCGCAGGCTTGACCACCGGCCCGCAGCGTCCGCGCAGCGCAGAAGGGGCACCCCGAACCGGGGTGCCCCTTCTGCGTGCCTGCCGTCAGGCGTAGACCCCGAGGTCGGCGACCGCGGAGAAGCCGAGCCCGTACGCGCTCATCCCACGCCCGTACGCCCCCACGTGCACCCCCGCCCCCGTACTCCCCGCCAGCACCCACCCGAACTCGGACTCGCGGTAGTGGAACGGCATCGGCACCCCGTCCACCGGCAGCGACAGCGTGGACCACTCCGGCCCGTCAAGGTCGTCCGCCAGCTCGAACGCCGCCTCCGTCTGCT
>NZ_DATCVQ010000354.1:0-3988 GCF_036566765.1 Streptomyces sp. | reverse complement strand
ATGCCGACCGCGGTGCCTTGCGTGGCGAAGAACTCGGCGACCTCGCCGGTCTTCGCGCCGGTGAGGGGCAGGCCGGCGGGGACCATGATCACGTTGCTGAGAGTGATCAGGGTGGCGAAGCCTATGGCGGCGATGCCGCCGGTTCGGGAGAAGTCGATGGCGGCTAACTTGGATTGAGGCGTCATATATTCATTATAAGCAGCGTAAACCCGAGGAGGGTGAGGGATGAGTGCGGAGCAGGGCCGTCGTCGCTACGACTCGCTGCGTCGGACGGCTCAGGCGTTGGAGACCCGGGCCGAGATCGCCCGCGCCGCCCGTCGACTCTTCGACTCCCGGGGCTGGGCGGGTACGACCGTGCGCGAGGTGGCGCGCGAGGCGGGAGTCTCCGTACCCACGGTCTACGCGACGTACGGAAACAAGACCGGGCTGACCCGGGCCGTGGCCGATTCGGCCGACCTGTCCGCCGACGCGCCGCAGATGCTCGCGGAGTTGGAGTCCGCGGTGGGGGACCCGGAGCGCCAACTCGCGGCGATGGCCGCCTACGACAGGCGGCTGTTCGAGCGCGCGGGCGATGTGATCACGCTGATACGCGAAGCGGGCCGTAGCGAGCCCGAGCTCGCCGCGGTCTACCGCGACGGCCGGGAACGCGGCGACGAGACCCGGGTGCAGGTCTTCTCGTCCTGGCCGGTCGGCACTCTTCGACGCGGCCTGGATCTGCGGACTGCCGTGGACGTCTACGCGGCCATCTGCAACATCGACGTCTACACCACGCTGACCACCGAGCGCGGCTGGCCGCCCGGCCGCATCGAGGAATGGTGGGGGCAGGCCCTGGTCCGCGAGCTGTTGAGTCGGACAGTGTCATGAGCGTGTCGTTCACGACCGGCGGAAGGGTTCCATACCGAAGGGCTGGCCGAGTCCCACTGTCCGAGGCCCTCTGCCATCGAGGCCCGGTCACCGGCACGCCGGCCGGCCATCGAGGACCTCGTGGAAGCCGTCCTCGGCGACGCTGCGACGAGGGGGAAGGTAGCTTCCCCGTTTGTGACAGGAGGCCGGCGTGACCGGTAAGGCAGTCGTCGTGGGGGCGGGAGTGGCCGGGCTGGCTACGGCGATCGGATTGCGCCGTGCCGGGTGGGCGGTATCGGTTCTGGAGCGCAGGACCGAGCCGGAGCGGTACGGCACGGCCTTCGGCATCCACCCCACCGCGCAGGGCGCCCTCGAACGGCTCGGAGTGGGCAAGGCCTTCCAGGCCCAGGCCGTGCCCTACCGGAACGCCCGGATTCGCACCCCGCGGGGGAAGACCCTGGCGAGCCTCCCCCTGGAACGCATCGAGCGGAAGGCCGGCCGGCCCGAACTGCTGATCTCTCGCCCCTACCTGATCGACACCCTGCTCGCCGAGCTGGCCGGCCTCGGCGCACCGATCCGGTTCGGGGAACGCCTCTCCGACGTAAGTGCCCTCACCGGCGCCGTTGACCTGGTCGTCGGCGCCGACGGCATCCACAGCGCCGTTCGCACCGCGTGTTTCGGCGACCGCAGCGGTCCGCGCCCCATCGGGACGGTCGCCTGGATCGGTATCGCCGACTTCGAGAGCGGCCTCTACGGCGAGACCTGGGGCAAAGGCCGGTTCTTCGGAATGACCCCGGTCGAAACGGGCCGTACCAATTGGTACGCCACGGTGCCCGAGGCCACCACCGCCGAAGAGCTGCGCGGGTATTTCGAAAGCTGGCACGATCCCATCCCCCGGATCCTCGACCAGACCGACCCGGCCACCTGGATCCGCTACGAGATGCGGCACTTGTTCCCCGCGCTGCCCTCCTTCGTCCACGGCGGAAACATCGCGCTCGTCGGTGACGCCGCGCATGCGATGACGCCCAATCTGGGTCAGGGCGCATGCACGGCGATCCTCGACGCGGAGGCCCTGACCCGGGCCGTGGCCGAGAACACCTCGGCCGGTCTGCCCTCCGCTCTGCGCGCCTACGACGCGGAACGCCGGCGCACCGCGCAACGAGTCGCCCTCGGCTCCCGGAGCCTGCACCGGTTCATGACCACCGAACACACCCGCCTGCGTGATGCCCTGATCCGCGTACTGCCGAGCTGAGGACCACGGGGCCAGTGTCGGTCTGCTCGCCGTCCGGGAGATCCTTGCCGAGGCGAAGACGAACGCCGCCCCGACGGGCCTGTCCGGCGGATCATGCCGGGCGGCCTACCGGCGCTGAATCGCTATAGCGACCCGCCGGACAAGGAGCTGGGTGGAACAGGTCGGGCCCGCCGTTAAATACCTCGACATCGGTCGCGGTGATCGGGGACGCTTCACGCGATGACCAGAATCGACGACACACCGCCCGCGTGGGACGAGCGCACCCAGCTCACCACGTTTCTCGACTACACACGTGACACCGCCCGCGCCAAGTGCGAGGGCGTCTCCGCGGAGAACGCCCGCAAGGCGCTCCTGCCGGGCTCACCGCTGATGACCATGAGCGGAGTGATCAACCACCTCCGCTGGGTCGAGTACTACTGGTTCCAGGTGGTCTTCCTCGGCGAGGAAGACCTGGGCCCCTGGACCGAGGAGGACCCCGACCGAGAGATGCGTATCGCCGTCGACTTCCCGGTCACGCAGTTGCTCGACGAATACGCCGAACAGAGCGCCCGCTACCGCGAACTGGTCGCCCGGAACGGCCTGGACCAGCAGGCCAAGCAAGTCGTCCGCAACGGTCTCCACGTCGACCTGCGCTGGATCCTCCTTCACCTCACCGAGGAGACGGCCCGCCACAACGGCCACCTGGACATCCTGCGCGAGATGCTCGACGGCACGACCGGCGACTAAGGCCGCGTGTTAGAAGTCGGTGACCTGGCTGGTTGGCCGTCCGGGGAAGTCGCGGGCGGCCATCCAGATAGTGAGGTCGCGGGCGATGTAGTTGATGCTGGCCGCCGTGGTGACCTCGTGCTCGTTGCGGGTGCTGTCACGGCGGACGACCTCGTAGCCGCCTTCGTCCAGGACGGCCACGGAGGCGAACCAGACAGGGTCGTCCTCGTCGCGCTGGACGACCACGAAGGTGTTGTCGAGTCGTTGAGGTCGCTGATCATCATGAACAGCGCGTCCTCGGAGGGGTCGGCGATGCGATCGCCGTTCTCACTGTCGGCACCGTAGTACTGAGCCCCCATCGCTGCTTCTCCCTCGCCCGGCTTGAGCCGGTTGATCCCGCACTCGACCGCGTGCCGGGCCTTGTAGTCCTCACGGTCGAAGGCCGGAGGCCGCCCGCCGGCCTTCCCGCGGCGGCGCTTGCGGTTGCCGACCTGGTCGGCGGGCTCGGGGATCGTGCACCGGATCCCGCGCTTTCGCAGGTAGGCCCGGTTGGCACGGGACGAGTACGCCTTGTCGCCCCGCACTCGCAGCGGGCGGACACGGGGACGTCCCGCCCCGACACGGGGCACTCGGATGCCTTCCAGGACGGTCGTGAACTGGGGGCTGTCGCCACGCTGACCTGCGGTGACCAGCAGGGACAGCGGCCGCTGGCCTTGCTCGCAGGCCAGGTGGATCTTGGTGGTGAAGCCTCCCCGGGACGGCCCAGACCGTGGTCGTCGCGCTCGGCCCGGACACCGCCCGGCGGCTCCTTCTGACCTTGTCCATCGCGGCGCACGCCTGCGGCGTGCGGTCCAAATGCCGTGTCACGGGCCGGTGGTGCCGGGCATTTTCACACCCGCCCTGAGCGCGTCATTCGCCGACGCTTCCTCGGTCTCCCAGCGCAGCAGGTCGCCCGGCTGGCACTCGAGTACCTCGCAGAGCGCGGCGAGCGTCGCGAAGCGTACCGCCTTGGCGCGGCCGTTCTTGAGCACCGCCAGGTTGGCGGGCGTGATCCCTACCCGGTCCGCGAGCTCGCCCACGGACATCTTCCGCCTGGCCAGCATCACGTCGATGTCGACGGCGATCGGCATCAGATCACCTCGTCCAACTCGGCCCGCATCTGCGTCGCTTCGACGTCGCGCGCGACGG
>NZ_DATCVQ010000353.1:0-6151 GCF_036566765.1 Streptomyces sp. | reverse complement strand
CGCCGCGGCGAGCAGCGCCACGACGACCGAGGCCGGGCCGGGCAGGGGCAGGGCGCGCGCCACGGTGGCGGCGGCGACCGCGATCCCGCCCACCGCGACGGCGTCCGGGTCCGCGCCGAGGTGGCCCGCGGCGAGGATCGTCAGGGCGGCCGAGGCGACGGTGGCCATCAGGCCGTACATGCGCTCGTCCGGGTCCGCGTGGCTGCGCAGCTGGAGGACGAGGGCGAGCAGCACCCAGACGCCGAGCGCGCCGAGGATCGCGGCGGGCGCGTTGTCGCGGCCGGCCGCGAGCAGCGCGACGTCGGCGGCGAGGCCGCCGGCGAAGGCGAGCGCGATGCCCTGCCGGGCCGGCCACATGCCGTTGAGCCGGAACCAGCCGGCGGCGGTGACGGCCTGGAGCAGGACCAGCGGGACGAGCAGCCCGTACGGGCCGACGGCCGCGCCGCCCGCGAGCAGGAGTCCGAGGCCGGCGGTGAGCGCGGCGGGCTGCATGCCGGGGTCGATGATCGGCGAGCGGCCCTCGGCGCGGGCGCGCTGGGCGTCGGTGATCCGGGTGTTGCCGGAGGTGGTGGGCGCGGAGTACGCGGGGCCCGCCTCGGGCTCGGGAGCGACGACCGGCGGCTCGTACGCGACGGGCGCGACCGGCGTCTCGGGCGGCAGCGGCCCGGCGGCGGCCTGCGGCACGTCCTGGTACCCGGCCTGCGGCGCGGCGTCGTGCCCGGCCTGCGGCGGGAGGTACGCGGTGTCGGCGGCCGCCGGCGGCGAGACGACGGGCTGGTACTGGGTGTCCCAGGTCTGGCCCTCCCAGGTCTGGGTCGCGCCCGGGTCCTGGTGCCCGCCGTACGGCTGCTGGCCGTACTGCTGCTGACCGTCGGGCTGCCCGTACTGCTCCTGCCCGTACTGCTGCGGGCCCTCGGGCTGCGCGTACCCCTGCGGGTACTGCTGCTGCCCGTACGGGTCGTACGGCTGCTGCTGCTCGCCGTGCGCGTACTGCTGGTCACTGCTCATGTCTGCGGGTTCACCCTCCTGCGAACGGCGGGAGCACCTCGACCGTGCCGCCCTCGGCCAGCCGTACGGTCTCATGCGCGCGGGTCCCGACGGGGTTCCCGTCGACGAGGAACGAGCACCGCATCAGGACGCGGACCAGCTCGCCCGGGTGCCGGCCCCGGGCCGCGTCCAGTGCCTCCGCCAGCGTCTCGGCGGCGTACGGCTCCTCGGCAACGCCCGCGGCGGACTTGGCCGCGGCCCAGTAGCGGATGGTTCCCGCTGCCATAGCGGCGCTCCCTTCGTTCGTGTGCGCGCCGCCCCCCATGATGGTCTATCCGCGGGTGAGCCAGTCGCCCAGCCGGGCGAGCAGTTTCTCGTCCGCCGCGTTCTCCGCGTGGCCCATGCCGGGCTCCAGCCACAGCTCGGCCGGGCCGCCCGCGGCGGCCGCCGCGGCGGCGAGCATGTGCGGATGGTCGACGGGGAAGTACGGGTCGCGGTCGCCGTGCACGATCAGCAGCGGCGTCGGCGCGATCAGCGGGACCGCCTCGACCGGGGAGAGCGGTACGGGGTCCCAGGCCTCGTGGTGGATCCGGGTGCCGAGGCCGTAGCGGCCGACGAGCCGCCCGACCGGGCGGGTGATCACCCAGTGGACGCGGCGCATCGGCGGCGTCCCCCGGTAGTACCAGCGCGCGGGGGCGCTCACGGCGGCCACCGCGTCGGCGTGTGCTTCCGTGCGCCCCTGTGCGCCGTCGGCTCGCGTGTCGTACAGCGCGGCGTGCCGCAGGACCACCGAACCGCCCATCGAGAAGCCGAGCGTCACGACCCGCTCGTGGCCCATCTCACGTGCCCAGCGCACCGCGGCCGCCAGGTCGAGGACCTCCCGGTCGCCGACGGTCGACCGGCCGCCGGACCCGCCGTGACCGCGGAAGGAGAAGGTGACCACAGCCGCGCTCTGCGCGAGGGCGCCGGCGACGCGGCGCACCGCCGGCCGATCGGCCGAGCCGGTGAAGCCGTGGGCGACCACGATGGCGGTCGACGCGGAATCGGTGACACTGGCCGTACCCGGCTCGTACACCGCCTCGATGCGGACCCCGTCGTCCGTCTTCAAGGTTGCGCGCCGGGGGCCGTACGTGATCGAGGAAACATCCACCATGTGAAATCGACCCTCTTCCTCGGAACTCCTCTGGGCTATTCTGCTGGGCAGAGGATCCGGGCAACGCAGCCCCCGGGTCCTTTTGTGTTTTGCCGCCGTTGTTACGAGCAGGTGAACAAAGGCTCTCAGGGCGCGGGAGCCGAGCGAGAACCGTACGAAGCAGTGCCGCAACGTCCTCGCAGGGACCGAGGAGGAACCGACGTTATGGACGAGCGAACCGTGCAGGACCAGCAGGACCGCAAGGACCGACAGGACCGACGACCGACGACCCTGGCAGTAGGTGGGGCTCGATGAGTTCTCTGCTGCTCCTCACCAACGCCCTCCAGCCGTCGACGGAGGTGCTTCCCGCTCTCGGACTGCTGCTGCACAACGTGCGGGTGGCCCCCGCCGAGGGCCCGGCTCTCGTGGACACCCCCGGTGCCGACGTGATCCTGGTCGACGGCCGGCGCGACCTCCCGCAGGTCCGCTCCCTCTGCCAGCTGCTGCGCTCCACCGGGCCCGGCTGTCCGCTGATCCTCGTCGTCACGGAGGGCGGCCTGGCGGCCGTCACCGCCGACTGGGGCATCGACGACGTACTGCTCGACACGGCAGGGCCCGCGGAGGTCGAGGCGCGGCTGCGCCTGGCCATGGGCCGCCAGCAGATCGTGTCCGACGACTCCCCGATGGAGATCCGCAACGGCGACCTGTCGGTCGACGAGGCGACGTACAGCGCGAAGCTGAAGGGCCG
This sequence comes from Streptomyces sp., assembly GCF_036566765.1. Lineage (GTDB taxonomy): Bacteria > Actinomycetota > Actinomycetes > Streptomycetales > Streptomycetaceae > Streptomyces. The sequence continues at coordinate 3,284 of NZ_DATCVQ010000353.1, read as the reverse complement.
GGTCCTGGACCTGACCTTCAAGGAGTTCGAGCTGCTGAAGTACCTCGCGCAGCACCCGGGCCGGGTCTTCACCCGGGCCCAGCTGCTGCAGGAGGTCTGGGGGTACGACTACTTCGGCGGCACCCGGACGGTCGACGTCCACGTACGGCGTCTGCGGGCCAAGCTGGGGCCCGAGCACGAGTCGCTGATCGGCACCGTCCGCAACGTCGGATACCGCTTCGTCACCCCGGAGAAGGTGGAGCGCGCGGCGGAGGAGGCACGGGTGAAAGCCGAGGAGGCACGGGCCAAGGAAGCGGCCCGGGTCAAGGAAGCCGCGCGGGACGTCACCCCTACGGAGGACAGGGGCGTGGTGGACGCCACAGCCCGACCTGCCAAGAGGTAGGTCCCCCCGCGTAGACTTCCGCGCGTGGCCAAGGTGACGCGGGACGACGTGGCGCGACTGGCGGGTACTTCGACCGCGGTCGTGAGCTACGTCATCAACAATGGACCCCGGCCGGTCGCCCCGGCCACGCGCGAGCGTGTCCTCGCCGCCATCAAGGAGCTGGGCTACCGGCCCGACCGCGTCGCGCAGGCCATGGCCTCGCGGCGCACGGACCTCATAGGCATGATCGTGCCGGACGCCCGGCAGCCGTTCTTCGCGGAGATGGCGCATGCGGTCGAACGGGCTGCCGCCGACCGCGGCAAGATGGTGCTCGTCGGCAACTCCGACTACCGCGACGACCGCGAGGTGCACTACCTGCGGGCCTTCCTCGGCATGCGGGTCGCCGGGCTGATCCTGGTCAGCCAGGGCCCCAGCGAGCGCGCCGCGCAGGAGATCGAGGCCTGGGACGCGCGTGTGGTGCTGCTGCACGAGCGGCCCGAAGCGATCGACGACGTGGCCGTGGTGACCGACGACATCGGCGGCGCGCAGCTCGCCACCCGGCACCTCCTGGAGCACGGGCACCCGAACGTGGCCTGCCTCGGCGGCGTCCCGGACACCCCGTCCGTCGGCGACCCGGTGGCGGACCACGTCGAGGGCTGGCGGCGCGCGATGCAGGAAGCCGGGCGGCCGACGGACGGCCTGCTGTTCGAGGCCCCGTACAACCGCTACGACGCGTACCAGGTGGGGCTGAAGATCCTCGCCGGCCCGGACAGGCCGACGGCCATCTTCTGCTCCACCGACGACCAGGCGATCGGCGTGCTGCGCGCGGCCCGCGAGCTGCGCATCGACGTGCCGGGCGAGCTGGCGGTGGCGGGCTTCGACGACGTGAAGGAGGCGGCGCTCACCGATCCGCCGCTGACCACGATCTCCTCCGATCGGCCGGCGATGGCCCGGGCGGCGGTGGATCTGGTCCTGGACGACTCGCTGCGGGTGGCCGGGTCGCGGCGGGAGCGCGTGAAGCAGTTCCCGTCGGCGCTGGTGGTCCGCCGCTCCTGCGGCTGCGCCTGACAAACCTCATCGGGCCCCGTCGTTCCACGCGATTCGGGGCCCGTCCTCAACGTCGACGCGAGGCCCGTCCTCAACGCGACGCGAGGCCCGTCTTTATATCGGGCATACACCCTTCTGTCGGGCTTCTCAGCCCTTCCTCAGACAGTTCTCATGTACGGCTCCGAAAGTCGTCGCATGACCGACTACCCCCAGCAGCCGCAGCAGCCGTACTACCCGCCGCAGCCCCCGTACCAGCCCGCTCCGGCCGCGCAGTCCGCCGCGCACGCCGCCCCGCGCCAGAAGGCCAGGCGGTCCGTCGGTCTGCTCGCCGCCGTCGCGCTCGCGGCCGCGGCGATCGGCGGCGGCACCGCGACCCTCGTCCAGCAGTACACCGCCGACCCGGTCGCGGCCGGCGCCGGCGGCGTCAGCGGCACCAACGTCTCCACAGGCTCCAAGGGCACCGTCGCGGGCGTGGCCCAGGCCGTCGCGCCGTCCATCGTGGAGATCTCGGCGAGCGGGACCGCGGGCAAGTCCACCGGCTCGGGCGTGATCATCACCTCCGACGGCGAGATCGTCACCAACAACCACGTGATCTCCGGGGCCTCGCAGATCACCGTCCAGCTCAGCGACGGCAAGCAGTACACGGCCAAGGTCGTCGGCACCGACCCCGACAAGGACCTGGCGCTGATCAAGCTCCAGGGCGCGTCCGGCCTCAAGGCGGCCACGCTCGGCGACTCGTCCCGGCTGAAGGTCGGCGAGGAGGTCGTCGCGATCGGCTCCCCCGAGGGCCTGACCGGCACCGTCACCAGCGGCATCGTCTCCGCCCTGGACCGCGACGTGACCGTCGCCAAGGACGACGGCCAGGAGCAGCAGCCCCAGACCGACCCCCGGCAGGGCTGGCCGTTCGAGTTCGGCGGGCAGGAGTTCAACGGCGACACCGGCGATTCCAAGACCACGTACAAGGCGATCCAGACGGACGCCTCGCTCAACCCGGGGAATTCCGGCGGCGCGCTGATCAATATGAACGGGGAGATCATCGGGATCAATTCCGCGATGTATTCGCCCAGTTCCACGAGCGGTTCCTCGGCCGGCAGCGTCGGCCTCGGCTTCGCGATCCCGATCGACACCGTGAAGGCCGATCTGGACGCCCTTCGCTCGGGCGGCGACAACTGAACGCGACCGGGCCGGACGCCGAGCCGGCATGCGAATCTAGGCCCATGACTGGTCCGGTGAACGAAGGCGAACGCATCCTCATCGTCGACGACGAGCCCGCGGTCCGCGAGGCGCTGCGCCGCAGCCTCGCCTTCGAGGGGTACGCCACCGAGGACGCCGTCGACGGCCTCGACGCACTCGCCAAACTCGAGTCGTACGCCCCCGACCTCGTCGTCCTCGACGTGCAGATGCCGCGCATGGACGGGCTGACCGCCGCCCGGCGCATCCGGGCCTCGGGCGCGACCCTGCCGATCCTGATGCTGACCGCCCGGGACACCGTCGGCGACCGGGTCACCGGCCTGGACGCGGGCGCGGACGACTACCTGGTGAAGCCGTTCGAGCTGGACGAGCTGTTCGCCCGGATCCGGGCGCTGCTGCGGCGCAGCTCGTACGCCCGGGCGACGGCGGACCTGCCGGAGGGCGATGTGCTCGCCTTCGCCGACCTGCGGATGGACCTGGCGACCCGCGAGGTGACGCGGGCCGGCCGGCCCGTGGAGCTGACCCGGACCGAGTTCACGCTCCTGGAGATGTTCCTGGCGCACCCGCGCCAGGTGCTGACCCGGGAGCAGATCCTGAAGGCCGTCTGGGGCTTCGACTTCGAGCCGAGCTCGAACTCGCTGGACGTGTACGTGATGTACCTGCGGCGCAAGACGGAGGCGGGCGG
>NZ_DATCVQ010000352.1:0-3023 GCF_036566765.1 Streptomyces sp. | reverse complement strand
CCCGATGACCGACTGCGGCATGTGCGAGACCCCGATCGAGCACGGCTACCTCTGCCCCAGCGACACGCGCGCCCTCGCCGACCGGCTCCACCGCATGCCGCGGCTCTACACCGCCCTCGCGCCGTTCCTGACGCCCGCCGTCCGCCCGGGCGACTCAGGCGGGCGCACGGGACGCGCACACGCCCCCCTGCCCGTCTCCGAGCACGTGCTCGACCTCCGGGGGCCCGGCGGACTCGTCGGCGTTCTGGAGGACTGGTGGAGCGCCCTGCAACGCGACCGCGGCATGAACCCGCCCCGCGCCTACGGCAGCATCGAGGGCCGCATCCGACGAGCAGCCCTCGCCCTCGCCCGCAACGCGCCCTCCATCGCCGCCGAATGGCCCGCCGCCGGCGACCTCGCCCACGAGATCCGCGACGTCGAGCGGAGCGTCGCCAGCATCGTCGGCGCCGTCGACCGCCCCCGCGGCCAGCGCCTCGGCCCCTGCCCCGCCCAGCACACCGACGGCAGCGTCTGCGGCGCGATCCTCCGGCTGCAGCCCGGCGAGACCGTCATCACCTGCCCCTGGTGTGCGACCGCCTACCCGCCCGCCACCTGGCGCGGGCTGAAGCAGCTCATCGACCACGACCAGGCCGCCGCCTAGTCGGCCGGCAGCCGCGCGGCGAGGTCGCCGAGCAGCTGCCGCGCCGCCTGGCCCTCCTCCTCGTCGTCCGCGAGCAGCTGCAGCAGCCGTACCGCCTCGCGCGCCTCGGTGAAGGTCAGCAGCGGCTCGCGCGGCTCGTTGGGGTAGTCGCCGGTCACCGGCTCGAAGACGTCCATGCCCGACCAACCGGCCACGCCCGGCCGTGGTCACGCCGGGCACGGCGAAGGCCCCCGCCCGAGTGGGTGGGGGCCCTCTCGCTGCTGCTACTCGGCGTCGCGCTTCAGGTCCGTGCGTTGTCCCTGCCGGCTCTTCCTTGTCGCGAAGTACGGGCGTGCCACCCGGTAGTCCACTGCGCTCGATCGGCCGACCTTGACCACCGGCGGGAAGTCCGGGTCCGTTCGGGCCAGCTGTGACACGCGCTGGTTGCTCATGGACGGCACCACCCCGTCCTCGACCAGCCGTCGCGCGAGTTCGCGGAACGACACCATCTCGGGCCCTCCTTCGTCGGCCTCGGGCATGGGCACCATTCTTCCTGACTTACTAGGCATTTGCCTAGGAAGTCGCTACGCTCGATCCGTCACAACAGAACGGCCCCGGCCGGAGGTGCAACTCCGCCGGGGCCCGCCCACCCCTGAACTGACCAGGAGCAGGCATGACCGAGCGTACCCACCTCACCCAGCCCGACGAAGGGCTGCGGCGCGCACGCCTCGACGACGACGTCCGCGCCGGCCTCCACGCCATCGCCAAGCAGCTCTCCACCATCCGGCCCGACGACCCCATGAGCGACGGCAACCGCACCGCCCGCGCCCTCACCTACGCCACCGAGCGGTACGGCTTCCGCACCCCCGCCGCCGACGAGCTCGACCGCGCCCTCCTCGCCGCGATGCCCCGCATCATCGGGCGCACCACCCGCGACGCGTACGCGATCGTCCTCCGCACTGCCGCCGGGAGCCCGCGATGAGCACCCCCACGGAAGTGGCGCAGCGACGCGCGAACGTGCGCCGCCTGTGGCGCGGCGGCGCGTCGAACCGCGCCATCGCCGAGCAGCTCGGTATCCACCACCGAACCGTGGCGCGCGACCTGGAGTGGTTCGAGCTCCCGCTCGCCGAGCGAGTGGCGCAGCGCGTGGCGCAGACCGACGAAGCCGTGCGCCAGGCACGCGCCGCAGCTCAGGCCGCTGCCGACATGCGGCCGGCGCACGTCCCGACCGACGCCGAGACGGCCCGGCGCTGGCACGACCAGCTGCGCGCCACCGCGGCGCAGCTCGCGGCGCTCGCCGACGAGTTCACCGACCACACCCCGACCACCGAGTGCGCCACTGACCCCACGGGTGGCGCATCGTGACCCTCGCCCTGATCGGCTTCGGCACCATCACCCTCGCCGCCGGCGTCGGCCTCGTCGCCCTCGCCGCGGCGGACAGATGGCCCATCGACACCCTCCGCGCCATCCGGACCGCCGCCCTCCTCCTCACCGCCGCCGTGTACGTGGCCGCCATCTGGGAGCACGCATGACCCTCGGAGCCGTCCTCGTCGGCGTCATCCTCCTCGTCGTGGAAGTCGCCATCTGGTACCCCGGCATCAAGACCCTCCAGGCCAACGCCGTCGCCCAGCTCGGCGACCTGCTTCCGTTCCTGCTCTGCTGGTGCGTCGGCGCCCTGACCGTCATGGTCGTCGGCGGACTCGTCGGTTGGATCGGCGACACCGCCCTCTGGGGGCTCGGCGCCTTCGGCGACGGCATCCTCATCTACGGCGTCGGTGCCCAAGCCGGAACCGCCCCCGGCTCCACCTCGGCGCCGTTGACCGAGGGCGGCCTGTTCATGACCGCCGTGATCCTCGCCGTCTACCTCGCCCGCCGGAAGAAGGGCGCCACCGGCTCGAAGTGGCGCGGATGGGGGAGCGGTGTCGGCCTCGGCCTGTCCGCCGGCGTCGCCCGGTACGCGGCTGTACCGCTCGCGTCGGTCGTCAACGGCCTCGGCGTGTGGCTCACTGGGGCTGTGTCGTGACCGCCACCGAGCAGGCACCCGCCGACGTCCATCCCGCGCCTGAGGAACAGCCCAACAGGGCCGCGGGCGTGGCCGTCCTCGCCATTGCCGGAGCAGCAGCCGGCGGCGTCGTCTACGCCGTGCCGGAGCTCGGCTACTTCGTCGCCGGGCTCATGGCCGCCGCCACCGTTCGCAAGGCCCGCGGCTGGGCGGCCGGGCGCCGCCCCGTCGACGAGGAGCAGCAACCGGACGAGGAGCCCATCGACATCGTCGCCGTCCTCTACGACCTCAGCGCGGGCGGCGAACACGTCCGCCTCACCCAGCTTGCCGAAGCCGCCGGACTGCCCGACACCAAGACCGTGCGGGCGCTCCTCGAAGAGGCGGGCATTCGCGTCCGTGCGG
>NZ_DATCVQ010000351.1:0-6151 GCF_036566765.1 Streptomyces sp. | reverse complement strand
GGTCCGATGCGGACCTGGAGGCAGCCGGACCCTGAGGTCGGGGTATCCGGGCCAGCTCCCTTCAGGGATGAAGGCACGCGGTCTGGACCTGCTCGGGCCGCTTCGGAGAGCGGGACGCCGAGCCGCCCGGCGACGGCCTCGTCCGTCGCACGTCGCCCATCGTCCTGGACGGCGTACGCCCAAGGACTGTCAGTGGCCTGAACTACGGTGTGTCGCATGGACGATGTACGAATCGAAGTACGCCTTGAGCCCTGGTCCGAGGAGGACGCGGGGCTGTTGCGCGCGCTGAACGCACCGGAGCTGATGGGGCATCTCGGCGGCCCAGAGACCGAGGAGCAGCTGGACCGGCGCCACGAGCGCTATGTGCGGCTGAGCACCGACAGCACAGGCGTGGGGCGGATGTTCCGGATCGTGCTGGTCCCGGAACGTGTCGTGGTGGGCAGCATCGGTTACTGGCAACAGACCTGGGACGGCGAGCCCGTGTACGAAACGGGGTGGGCGGTACTGCCTGGATTCCAGGGGCGCGGGGTTGCGAAGGCCGCCACGCGCGCGGTGATACTGGAGGCCCAGGCGGCGGGCCTCCATCGTCACTTGCACGCGTTCCCGTCGGCGGACAACGCGGCGTCGAACGCGGTGTGCCGCAGGGCGGGCTTCGAGCGGCGCGGGGAGCGGGACTTCGAGTACCCGCCGGGGAATCCGATGCGCTGTGTCGACTGGCGGTTCGACCTCGGCGGGGCGGTGGCGTGATCACCGGCAACTAAGCGACTGCGATCGCGTTCAAGTGACGCCTTCGGGGTCTTTCGCCAGGTCCCTTCCGTCGCGGGAAGCCGACGGAAGGCGTCCGACTGGCTGGGCACCCGGGACAGCAGCGCATGCGCCTCCAGCCAGGACCAGGCGTCGGAGAGGCGGTCGACGAGAACCTGTGTGTCCGGCTCGCCCTGGAATGCCTGGCGGGCCGAGCCCATCGTTTCGCCGTACTGCAGGAAACCGGTGCCGCTGGCGAGGTGCTGCAGAAGAAGGAGCGCAACGTCCCGGGTGGGCAGCCGCCGGATCTGTTCCGCCGGAACCGGCGGTATGAACGTGAACGTCATGGGCGCACGCTACGGCGCAGAACCGACACCCGAGTGCCGTATCCCGGCAGAGGGACACAGACGGGCCGAACCGGTGGCGTCGCCCTTTGGTACTCACCCTGCCGGGTGGAAGGTGAGGCCCGTCAACAGCCGAGATGCAGCGGCAGGGAGCGGCGCATGTACGAAGTGATCAGGGTGGAGTTCCGTACGGAGCTCCAGGCGATCCCGTCGCCGGGCATCCCGCCGGGACCGCGCCCGGGTCCATCGAGGGTGCCTGCCGCAGCCCTTCCCGACGCCTTTTCGGAGCGGGTGCTCGAGGAAGGCCCTCTGTCGGCGTGGATCCTCAGCTTAGGCAATCCGTTTCGTGCCCTGTACGGCTGAGGTCCGAAACTCCGAACGAGAGAATGTGGGGGGTGGGGCAACCTTGCCCCCACCTCATGGGTCACACAGGCATCACTTGTTTCATATATTCACCTAGGTCCGGAAAGGGCCCGCTCTCTGTGATGACTCATACCCGGCTGAGCGCCGTGGCCGCGACGGCTGCTCTCGCCGCCGCCGGCGGTCTGATCACCGCCGCCCCGGCCTCCGCCGCCGTTTCCTGCGCCTCCCCCACGTGGACGGCTCAGTACTTCGCCAATACCTCGTTAAGCGGCACGCCGAAGCTGACCGTCTGTGACTCGGCCATCGCCGAGACCTACGGCTACGGCGACCCGGCCGGCGTCACGCTGCCGAGCGACAACTTCTCCGTCCGTTGGACGGTCACCCGTGACTTCGGCTCCGGCGGACCGTTCCGGCTCTCCGCGGCCACGCAGGACGGCATGCGCGTCTACGTCGACGGCGTGCGGAAGATCGACATGTGGAGCAACGTCTCCGCCACCGCCCGCAAGACGGTCGACCTGACCATCCCGGCCGGCAAGCACACGCTCCGCGTGGACTACGTGGCCTGGACCGGTTACGCCTACGCTGCCTTCACGTACGTCCCGCGCACCGAGGCCACCCTCGACACGGTCAAGCCGCTCGCGCCGACCGGCCTCACCGCCGCGTACGACCGGACGACGGCCAAGACCACCCTGCGCTGGACCGCCAACAAGGAGATGGACCTCGCCGGGTACCGCGTGTACCGCCGGTTGAGCGCCACCAGCTGGGCGAAGGTCAGCGGCACCTCGCTGCTCGCCTCCCCGTCCTTCGTCGACGCGCCGCCCGCGACCGGCCAGACCTTCCTGTACGAGGTCCGCGCCGTCGACAAGGCCGGCCGCGAGTCCACCGGCAGCGCCGACGTGGTTGCGACCACGGTGGACCGCACGGGCCCCGCCGCCCCGACCGGGCTCACAGTCGCGACCGGCGACGGGGGGTGGGCCACCCTGAACTGGCAGGCCGCCGCCGACGCCACGAAGTACGAGGTGTACGCCTCCTCCGCGGCCACCGGCCCGTTCCAGCTGCTCGGCTCGACGACCACGACGTCGTACCGGGCCGACGCACCCCCGAACACCACGCGATACTTCCGGGTCCGGGGCCTCGACGCGCTCGGCAACCCGGGGGCGTACGCGACGGTCACCGCGCCGAAGTCCCCGACCGACCTGGGCTCCGTCGTCCGTCCGGGCTCGACCGAGGTGTACTGGAAGCAGCCCGACGGCTTCTACGAGGACTACGACAACGGCGGTCACTACCGTGTGTACCGCTCGCTCGGAAAGACCTTCGACCCGGCCACGAGCACCGAAGTGACCTGCGCCGAGGGCAGCAACGAGGCCGGCAACGGGGGCAAGTGCTACGACCTGACCATGCCCGCCGGCACGTACGTGACGTACGCCGTCGTCGCCGTGGACCCGTACAAGAACGAGTCGGCGTATTCCGCCCCGCTCGTCGTCCGCACCGGCGACCGCGTGGCCCCCGAGCCGGTCACCGGCGTCCAGGTCACCCCGCGCAGGGACGGCATGCTGGTGAGCTGGGCCGCCTCGGCCGAGGACGACGTCGAGGGGTACTACGTCTGGACCGGCCGCCTGCAGCTCGACGGCAGCATCAGCTGGATCAGCTCCAACCAATGCCGGGACGGCGAGAGCGACCCGCTCGCGATCCTCTGCGGCGGACTGCCGGACGGCGAGACGTACGTGTACGCGGTCGTCGCCAAGGACCGCTGGGGCAACGTGCTGCAGCCGACCGCCCCGGGGGTCACCCGGGTGCCCGCCAACGAGCTCGACGTCCGGGCGTCCTCGCCGTTCGACTATGAGGACTGGGAGCTCGGCACCCTGGCTCACGACTCGTTGATCGGCTCCCTCGGACCGTCGGTCAACTGGAAGTGCGACAACACCGCGCTGTGCGAGACGGTCACGGGCTACCTGATCAGACGGTGGAACCCGGCGACCAGGGCGTACGAGCCCCTGCACAGCGGGCTGCTCCCCGCGGAGACGCGCAGCTACATCGACACCACCGCGACCAAGGGCGACACGTACTTCTACACGCTGGAGGCCCTGCGGGCCGACGGCACCAGGGCAGGCGTCAACTGGTGGTACACCATCGTCCAGGACCGCGTCTGAGGGACTGGCTCCGACGCATGACCCAAACGGCCGCCTCCTCCGCGGAGGAGGCGGCCGTTTCCACGTCCCGGGGGCCGGCGGGCAGCGGACCACGACCACACCGAGGACCTGGCCCACATCTCGCCGTACCTGACCGAGCACATCCGTCGCTTCGGCGAGTACTCCACCTGCGAACTCGGACTTGAGCCAGAGGCGTACGACCCGAAGCTGGACGTCGACGTCGACTTCACCCCGCTGCGCGATCAGGGCCTCCCATCGGAGGCTTCGGCCAAGCCGCCTGAACCGCACGCATGCGGGTTGGCGTCCTGAGGGGCCATGGACGATGCGCGCGAACCTAGCCCGCCTGTCCGGCGGTGACCGGCACCGTGTCGCGCCTGGCCTGCAGCGGGCTCTCGTATGCCGCCTCCCGAGAGGTTGTGCAGGCTGTACGAACCGGGCTTGCCCGCCTCATCGGCCAGGTGCTTGACGGTGCCCTTGCAGACGAACTCCTTGAGCTTCGCGCCGGGACGACCGGCGATGTGGAACCACAGCGCGACGTCGTTCTTGTGAGCGAACTGGAACATGCCAGCGCGTCGGCCCACTCCGATGCACTGGCCGGCGAACACCTGGTTGAGGGGCGAGGGCTGCTCCCCCGCGATCCGGCTGAGGACCGTGTCGGCGGCCCGTGCGCCCAGGGGTATCGACGCCTGGCAGCTCATCCGCGCCGGCAGGTCCGACGGCGCGGTCGAGTCACCGGCCGCGACGATGGGTACGTCGTCCACGCTGGTCAGCGTCTTGTCCGCGAGCAGACGCCCCAGGGCGTCGGTGCTCAGCCCGCTGCGGGCGGGCCAGGTCCGGCACGCCGAATCCGGCGGTCCAGACAGTCACCTCGCTGGGCAGCTCGCGGCCACCGCTGAGCAGCACGGCGTCGCGAGTCAACTCGGTCACCTTCGTGTCGGGTCCGTCGAGCACGGTCACATCGAGCCCGGTCAGCCGCTTGGTGATCGAGCGCAAGGCCGCGAGGGTGCAGGTTCGGGCCGAGGACCCCGCCGCGGACCACAGGCCCGGGTCGCGGCCGTGCCAGGGATGATGGGGATGGAAAGACGGAACATGAGGTCAGGAGCTTCCATGGCGAAGTGGGTTCACCAACCCCGTGAGGATGCGGAGTTCGATTTCATCCTGGGGATGAGCGAGGTTCCGGTCCTCGCATACTTCTGCGGGACATGGCCCAAGGCAATCGAGCCCTGCCGGGCGATGGACCTCGTCGTGGGGGGCATCGCCGAGGAGTACATGGGCCGCCTGACGGTCGTCCGCACCGACATTACGCGCTGCCCGGCCGCAACCGAGCGATACCGGATCAGCGGAGCCCCGTCCTACGTCCTGCTGAAGGATGGCGAGGTGGTGGCGCACGGCACGGGGCCCATGACCACCGCCGAGGTCCGGGAGTTCCTGGACGGCCACCTCTGAGAGGACGTCAAGTCCGTTTTGCCTTAGCTCGTGATCACTCGTTCGTGGCCCTGTTGGCCGCTGCCAATGCTCGCCGGTGAGCATGTTCATGCCGAGGTTCGTTGCATGGAGCGCGAGTCGTATCCGAGCGACTTGGCCGATGCGCAATGGGCGTTGATCGAGCCGATGATCACGGCGTGGAAGCGGGAGCGGGTCGCACGGTCGGCGACCCGCAATCCCGGGGGTTGCGATCTCCGGAACGTCGTGAACGCGATCTTCTACCAGGACCGGACGGGCTGTCAGTGGCGCTAACTGCCTCATGATCTACCGGCCTGGTCGGCGGTGTTCTACTACTTCACCCTGTGGCGCGAGGACGGGCTCGACCAGCAGATCCAGGAACTGCTGCGCTGCCAGGTGCGGGAGAGGGCCCGCCGATCAGAGGACCCGTCCCTCGTGGTTATCGACACACAGTCCGTGCGCGTGGCCGCGGGAGTCCCGAAGGCCACGACGGGGCTGGACGCGAACAAGAGGACTTCGGGCCGCAAGCGGGGACTGGCCGTCGACGTCCTGGGGCTGATCATCGGCGTCGTCGTGCTGGCCGCTCGGCCCACGACAGCGCCGCCGGCAGAGCCCTGCTCGACCAGACCGCGGAGCGGTGCGGGAACCGCCTGGAGAAGGCCCTGGTGAACCAGGGGTTCAAGGACGAGGTCGTCATCCACGGCGCGATGCTCGACATCACCGTCGACGTCGTCCGCCGCAACCCCGCCGACCAGGGCAAGGGCTTCGTTCCGCAACCGAAGAGATGGGTGGTGGAACAGGTCAACGGCACGTTGGCTACGTAGGCGAGAACGGAGAACGCGTATAGCTGAGCGGGAAGAGCACTCGTGCGCCGCGGATGACTGAAATGTTGGCGAGATCTGGGAACGCTGGTCGGCGTGGCGGACTAGCCTCGCAATGAGGCTTGCCCGGGGAGGGCGAGCGGCAGGCAGCAGGACTGGGGGGCTTGGTGGGGACGATCCTCAAGGGCATGAGCCGCGTTCGGTGGCACGAGCTGACGCATGCCTACGGATCCGCACAAGACGTTCCAGGCCGACTGTCGCGGGTGGCGTGGGGCGACGCCAGGAC
>NZ_DATCVQ010000350.1:0-7050 GCF_036566765.1 Streptomyces sp. | reverse complement strand
CTCAGGACGCGGAGCTTCGTCATGCCTCAGCTGTTACCGGATGCCGGGCCGCAGCGTGTTCTCGCGGCCTCGAACTTCGTCTATACCGTCGGCAGTGGGCTCTATCTGACTGCCGGGGTGCTGTACTTCACGCAGGCGGTGCGCCTTCCGGCCGGGCAGGTGGGGCTCGGGTTGGGGATCGCCGGGGGTGTCGCGCTGGTGCTGGGGATCGCCGTCGGGCACCTGGCCGACGTGTGGGGAGCCCGTGGTGTGTACGCGGCCACTCTTGTGGTGCAGGCGCTGGCCACGGCCGGGTTCGTGGTCGCGGACAGCTTCTGGCCGTTCGTGGGCGTGGTGTGCGCGGCTGCCGGGGCGAAAGCCGCCGGGCTGGCGGCGCGCAGTCCGCTCATCAGGGACTACGGCGGGGACCGACCGCAGGAGTTCCGTGCCTATCTCCGTGCGGTGACCAACGTCGGCATCTCCCTCGGCGCGCTGGGGGCGGGCTGGGTCGTGCAGGTGGGCACCCTCCCGGCCTATCAGCTCTTGGTCGTCGGCAATGCGGTCGCCTTCGCCGGTGCTGCGGCGATCCTCGTCCTCCTACCGCCCGTCGCCCCCAAGCCCCTGGCCGCCGGCCCCCGCTGGGGCGCCCTCCGGGACCGGCCGTACCTCCTGCTCACCGCCCTCGACGGCGTCATGGCCATCCAGTTCAAGGTGCTCACCGTGGCCATCCCGCTCTGGCTGGTGCAGGCCACCACGGCCCCGCACTGGCTCATCTCGGGAACCATGATCACCGGCACCGTCATGGTCGTCGCGCTCCAGGTACGAGCCAGCCGCACCGTCAACTCGCCCGCCTCCGGGGGAAACGCCTACCGGCGGGCCGGCGTGGCATTCCTCGTCTCCTGTTCGCTGATCTCGCTGTCCGCGGGGGTGCCGGCCTGGGCGGCCGCGGCGCTGCTGCTGACCGCGGTGGTGATCCATACGATCGGCGAACTGTGGCACTCCGCCGCCGGGTTCGAGGTGTCCTTCGCCCTCGCCCCGCCCCACGCCACCGGCCAGTACCTGGGCGTGTTCGGCCTGGGCGCCGGGCTGGCCGAAGCCCTCGGCCCCGGTCTGCTCATCGCGCTCTGCATCACCTGGGGCCGCCCCGGCTGGTACGTCGTCGGGGCGCTCTTCGCCGTGACGGGCCTGGCCGCACCGCCCGCCGTCCGCTGGGCACAGCGTCATCAGCATGCTCAGCGGGTGGATCTCGAAGCGGCGGTACCCACACCGCGTCCGGTCAGCGCGATCGGGTCGGGGTGAAGACCGTCTCCATGACCGGCCATCTGGGGAGGGCGGCAAGTCTCCCCGCTACACGTGCGCCTTCCCTCCCTCCCCCTCCAGCGCCCGCGCGATCCGCACGTTCGTCTCCCGCCACTCCTCCGCCGGGACCTTCGGCAGCACGTCGCCCCACAGCGGCAGACACGAGCCGCGCATCTGGAGCATGCCTTCCGGGCGGGCGATGAACCAGACGTGGAAGTGCGAACCGCCGTCGCCCCAGCGGTTGATGTGGACGCGGGCGATGCCGCCCAGGGACTTCACCGCCCGCTCCACGCGCTGCAGCATCCCGCCGAGTTCGGCCGCCCGCTCCGGCGAGAGATCGGCCAAGTCCCCATGGTCGTGCGGCAGCAGCATCACCTGGGCCGGGACGCCCTTCGGCTCGGCGAAGCCGCGTACCTTCCAGTGCTCGTCGCTCCACAGCAGCGGGCCCTCGTCGTCCACGCAGCCGGGGCACTCCTCCCCGTCCTCGCCCTTGCGCAGCGGCTCCGGCAGGACCGGCTGCTCCAGGACCTTGATCGCGAGCTCCCCCTCGTACGGGAAGATCTCCCAGAACGGGATGCCGTTCTCGGGCATCGGTATCCGCTCGCCGATCGGCAACCGCTTGACGAAATCACTGGGTTCGACAGTCATGGGCACAGCCTCGCACGCCCCGCACGAACTCCGCGTCCCTCGCCCGAACGGCCGCCTTCGGGCCCGCCGCGCGCAGCGTCACCTCCAGGGCCCGCGCCGGATCCGCCGCGTACACCGTGCTGAACCACGGCATGTTCGCCTCCACCACCGCCCACTCCCCCGTCGTGCCCCGCTCGGGACGCGCCGGCAGACCGACGTCCAGGACGACCGCGCTGGGGAGTGTGTTGCCGTGCTCTGCCAGCAGGCTCGACGCGAACTCCTCGACAGCCGCCCGATGGTGATGGTGCGTCAATGTCACTGCGTCCAGTCGACCGTACGTCGCGTACTGCGAGCCCGTCACCACCTCCCCGTCCAGCACGAACAGTCGGAACTCGGCCGCCCAGCCGACCACTTCGCTCACCAGCACCGGCGTCCCGGCCGACAGCTCATGGGCGCCGGGCAGCTCGGCGCCCTCCTCGTACACCGCCGCCGGGAAGGTCTTGTCCCGCGGCGGCTTGACGAACACCGGGCCCGGCAGGCCGCGCGCCTCGCCCAGCGTCATCGGGCGGATCCGTCGCCGCGTGAACTCCCAGGGCAGGCACGGCAGCCAGCCGTCGGACGGCTCGAGGAGCGCCACCCCGAGGTCGTCCGCCACGGCCGCGCCGAGCCCCGGGCCGCCGTAGTAGTGGCCGCCCGGCCTGTCCCGCAGCTCGGCCGCCGCGTCCGGGGCGGTCAGCTCCACCACGTCCATGCCGCGGCGGCGGGCCGCCGTCGCCAACAGGTCCCGTGTCGGGCTGGGGTGCGGAGTCACCGCGAGGAAGCCGCCGTCCGCAGCCGTCATGAGCAGCTCAGCCTCATCTGCCCCGCCCCGTGGTGCGCGCCCTCGCGGGCCGCTGCGCCCCAGTCCTGGCCGCGGTCGACGAGTCGGACCGTGAAGACCGGGCCTCGCAGCGGGTACGACTCCGTGTGGAGCAACTCACCGTGGTGCCCGGGCTGGTGGACCTTGAACGCCGCGTACGGGACTCCGTCCGCCAGCACCTGGTACACCGACGGGTCACCGGCCGCGTCCTGCGGGCGTGGTGGGGTCGGGACGTGGACGGCCAGGGCGCACCGGTCGTACGGGGCGTCCACGCGCCATGTCCACGTCGCCGTGTTGTCGTGGTCGCGGGTCGCGCTGCCGGACATCGGCAGGGCCGTGAAGCGGCCGTCGCAGCCGCCGCCCCGGTAGCCGCCGCGCGTCACCGTGTACCAGCCGTCCAGGCCGTCCGCGTACCGGCCCTCCTCCCGGTACTCCCCGCCCGAACACCCCGGGCCCGCCCAGGACTCGTACGTCGGGGGCCGCGTCGCCGAAGTGGGCGGCGGGAGGCTCGGCGTCGGCGGCGACGTCTCGGGGGCCGTCGGCTCCGGCGACGCCGAATCCGTCGGGAACGCCGTCGGCGCGATCCGCGTCGGCACCGCGCGGACGATCCCGCCCCCCGGCCTCCCCACGGCCCCCGCCGGCGGGCCGGCGTCACCCCGGCCCAGCACCACGACCGTCACCGCCACCGCGGTCACCGCCACCACACCGACCGTCAGCAGCACGACCCCAGACGTCGGCCGCCGCCGGACGGAGCCCGCCGCGACGCACTCGGGGCAGACCATCCCCGGCAGCGGGCCGCGCCGTCCGCTTCCGCACCGTTCGCATGCCATAGCCGCCCACTATGCAGGACCGCGCCCGTTCCGGGGAGCCTCAGCGCAGTTCCTCCGGGCAGGCGGTGCCGCGCGGGAAAAGCTTGTACGGCGCGGCGAGCCGGTACGTGCCGGGCTTCGGCGCCAGCAGCTCCGTCCACTCGTCGCCCTCCGCGTCCGCCTCCGCCTTCAGCAGGCAGCCGTCCGCGTTCACGTACCGCTTCGGCAGGTCCTCCTCCGAGGCCTCCCGCGCCTTCTTCGACGCCTTGGTCTCCTGCGGCGGCTCGACCTTGCCGCCGTTCTCGTCGAGCAGCGCCAGCCACGGCGAGTACGGCACCCGGATCAGCACCCGGCCCGCGGTCTCCAGACGGATCGTCACCTCGTTCTCGCCGGCCCGCTCCACCTTCGCCGGCGGGTCGGCGAGCGGCGTCGGGTCCTGGACCTCGTACAGCCGCCAGTTGGCGTCCGACCAGACCTGCTTCAGGTACGGCAGGCCCGCCTCGACGAGCTCCGCCTCGCCCTCGCCGCCGGTGTCCGGCGCGCCCGTCGGCAGCACCACGTAGTGCACCGCCCAGCGGTCCAGCCAGTCCTGGTAGTTCGCGGCGTCGAGGGTGTCGTCGTAGAAGATCGGGTTGCGCTCGATGTCGGCCTGCCGGTTCCAGCCGCGGGCGAGGTTGATGTAGGGGGTGAGCGCGGACGACTCCCGGTGGCTGCTCGCCGGCACCACCTCGACCCGCGCCTTCTCCGCGCCGCGCACCTGGAGCTGGTTGACCAGCGGCGCGAGCTCGCGCGCCCAGGAGGCGTCCGGCGCGGTGCGGATCACGTCGTCGACGCTCTTGAAGCCGATCCAGAAGTTCAGCCCGACTATGGCGAGCACCAGCGCGTACCAGCGGCGCGAGCGCGGGGCGACGTAGGGCAGCGCCGCAAGGAGCACCACGCCCGCGAACAGCATCGGGAGCCGGGAGACGTTCGAGCCGATCTGGGAGTCGATCAGAAAGGTCAGCGCCGTCCCGGCCGTGTACACCGCCGCGCCGGCACGGACCGTCCGCCACTCTTTCGGCACGAGCACGAACACGAGGGCGCCGAAGAGGAACGGCAGCGAGGTCGACGCCAGCGACATCGGCTGGGTGCCGGAGAACGGGAAGAGCCACGCCGACAGCGCGACGACCGCGACCGGGGCGAGCCCGAGCGCGTACGCCCCGGGCCGCCGCTTGTTCAGGAACAGCGCGGCCGCCGCGACGCCGAGGAAGAGCCCGGCGACCGGGCTGGCGGCGGTGGCAAGGCCGGCGAGCGGGGCGGCGACGGCCGCCTTCGCCCAGCGTTTGCGGCGCCATCGGCGCGGCCAGCAGAACACCGCCGCGACCGCGCCCAGCGCGAACGTCATCCCGAGCCCGAAGGTGACCCGGCCGGACATCGCGTTGCACAGGAACGCGAACACGCCGGCGAGCGCGCACGCCATCGGGTTCCGCACCGCCCGCACCCGGACCAGGATCAGCGCGGTCAGCCCGGCCGAGACCGTGCCGACGATCATCATCGTGGCCCGCACGCCGAGCACGGACATCACGTAGGGCGAGACCACGCTGTACGAGACCGGGTGCATCCCGCCGTACCAGGCGAGGTTGTACGCGGAGTCCGGGTGCCGGCCGACGAACTCGGCCCAGGCGTCCTGCGCGGCGAGGTCGCCGCCGCTGTTCGCGAACAGGAAGAACCAGAGGATGTGGGTGAGCGCGGCGAGGCCGGTCGCGACGAGGACGGTGACGCGGCGGCGGGTACGCGTACGGGGGTGGGGGCGGGCGGTGGCTTGCTCGGGGATCCCTGACGGGACCGGTTCAGGAGCGGGCTTCGCCGGGTCGCGTGGGCCCGGAAGCGCTATTCGGGTGGAACCCCCGGGCCCGTCGTGCGGGTCGTGCGTGGTCGTACCGTCGTCGGCGCGCGTCGGCTCGGCGGTCGTCACTCGGCTCTCTCCGGTCTTGTCCCCGCTCCCCATCCCCGTCTCCCGAACGGACGCCGTCCCCGGCCCGCCGGTTGCCCGGAACGCTAACAGGTGGGCGCCCCGGAATCCGGGGCGCCCACGCGCGCGGGACTTTCGGGGCGCGTCAGCCCAGGTGGGTCAGCCGCGTCCCGAAACCGGGCTCGGCCAGGTCGCTCTTCAGCGCGACGGGCGCGCTGACCTTGCCGGTACCGACGCCGACCGACACCTGGCCGACGACGGTGCCCGCCTTGGCGGCGTGCGGGACGGCCTTGCCGCCGTCGGTCAGCTCCAGGTGCACCTTGAGGCCGGGCCAGCCGATCGGCTTCAGCTCCTTGGTCGCGACGACCTCGGTGCGCCCGCCGAGACCGTCCTCGACATAGCCGACGACCTGGCCCTTGCGGATCACCGACGCGGAGGTCACGTCCTTCTGGGCCTGCTGGATGAGCTTGAGGCTGTACGCGATCGAGAGCTTCAGCTTGTCGTCCAGGATGGCGGCGTCCTTGGCCCCCATGACGATGCCGACGACCCGCCGGATCTGGCCGTCGACGACGGTGTTCGCCGCCCAGAGCAGGTTCCCGCCGGCCGGCGTGGAGGAGCCGGTCTTGATGCCGCTGACGCCCTCCTCCAGAAGGATGCTGTTGTTGTTCTCGATCCGGCCCGGGATGCCCTCGACGGTGACGTTCGGCATGTTCACGATCTCCCGGAACACGTCGTACTGCATGACCGCCTTGGCCAGCTTCAGCTGGTCGCGCGGCGTGGACACGGTGGTCGAGTCCAGGCCGGAGGGGTCGGTGTACGTCGAGCTGGTCATGCCCAGCTCCTTGGCCGCGGCGTTCATCTTCTCGACGAAGGCGGCCTCGGAACCGGCGTCCCAGCGCGCGAGCAGGCGGGCCACGTTGTTCGCGGACGGGATCATCAGGAGCTGCAGCAGCTCCTTCTCCGAGTACTCCTGCCCCTTCTTCACCGGGGCCCGCGACTCGTGCGTATTGCCGGCCTCGGCCGCCGCCTTCGCGTCGATCGGGATCTCGGGACCCTTCTGCTCCCCCTTCAGGGGGTGGTCGCGCAGGATCACGTACGCGGTCATCGTCTTGGCGACGCTCGCGAGCGGGGCGGGCTTCTGGGCGCCGTACTCGCCCATGGAGCCGACGCCCTCGACCTCGACGGCGCCCTGGCCCTCGGTCGGCCACGGCATCTTCAACTCGCCGCCCTCGAAGGTGAACGCGGGGGCGGCGGAGAGGCTGAGCGTGGGCTGCGGCAACGGGCGCACGAGCTGTACGACCGCAAAGACGATCAAGAGGAGCACCACGAGCGGCGTCCAGATCTTGATCCGCCGGGTGAAGGTCCGCAGCGGGCTGGGCGGCGGGGGCGGGGTGTTGGTGAGCTCGGCGAGCAGGTCGAGCGGGGGCAGCGGCGGCATGGGCTGCTGCTTGGTCCGCTCGGCCTCGGTGAGCGACGGCGGGGGCGGCGGCGCGGCGGGCGTGGCCGCGGGGGCCGGGGCCGGGGGT
>NZ_DATCVQ010000349.1:0-8709 GCF_036566765.1 Streptomyces sp. | reverse complement strand
ACGGCGGCGAGCGCCGGGGCGCCGGCGTCGCTGCCGGACCTGGCGGCGCTGATCGGGGACCGGCGGGCGTGGCTGCGGAAGCATCCGGGCGACGACGCGTCCTGGGCCGTGCTCGGGGCGGCCTACACGGAGCGGGGCGCGCGGATCGCGGAGGCGGCGGACTTCGGGCGGGCCGAGCGGGCGCTGCGGAAGTCGCTGGCGGTGCTGCCGGCGAAGCGCGGGAACGTCGAGGCGCAGCTCGCGCTCGGGGCGCTGGCCAACGCGCGGGGCGACTTCGCGCAGGGGCGGGCGTGGGGCGAGCGGGTGCGGAAGCTGAAGCCGAAGCGCTGGGCCGCGTACCCGGTGCTGATCGACGCGTACAAGGGTCTTGGCGACTACAAGTCGGCGCAGAAGGCGATGACGGCCCTGGAGGGGCTGCGCTCCGGCACGGCGGTCCTCGACCGCGCGGCGCAGATGAACCGGGACCGGGGCTGGCGCGAGGACGCGGGCGCGGCGGCGCTGGAGGCGGCGGCGTACGCGGACACTCCAGTGCAGAAAGCGGCCTGTCTGTACCGGCTCGGCGAGCTGGCGTGGGAGCGGGGCGAGCCGGCCGAAGCGGTGGCGCAGTACACCGCGGCGCTGCGGCTGGTCCCGGCGCACGGTCCCGCGCTGGCGGGGCGGGCGCGGGCGCTCGGGGCGCAGGGGCGCACGGCGGAGGCGTTCCGGGACTACCGGGCGGCGCTGGCGGCGATGCCGCTGCCGGAGTACGCGCTCGAGGCGGGCGAGTTGTACGAGGCGGAGGGGCTGGACGGGGACGCGGCGACGGCGTTCGAGACGCTGCGCGCGCGGACGACGGAGGCCGGGTCGTACGGGGTGAACGGGGCGCTGGTGCTGGCCCGTTACGAGGCGGACCACGACGAGGCGGCGGACGCGGTGCGGCGGCTGCGCGCGGAGTGGGCGCGGGGGCACCGCTCGATGGAGGTGGCGGACGCGCTGGGCTGGGCGCTGTACCGGACGGGCGAGGCCGAGGAGGCGCTCCCGTACGCGAAGCGCGCGACGGACGAGGGCCGGCGCAGCGCGCTCTTCGCGTACCACCGCGGGGCGATCGAGCGGGAACTCGGCGCGTACGGGCCGGCTCGGCGGCACATCGGGGAGGCGCTGCGGATCAACCCGTACTTCTCCCCGCTCCTCGCCCCGAAGGCGAAGGAGGCGCTCGCGGCCCTCGGGGATCCACCGGAGGGCGGCCCGAAGGACCTGGAGGACGCGCGGAGGGCGCGGGAGGCGGCGGAGAGGGAGGCGGCGGAGGCGGCGCGGAGGGCGCGGGAGACGGCCGAGGCGGAGAAGGCCGCGAAGGCGCGGAAGCCGGAGCAGGGCCGCCAGACGGCGAAGCCGCAGCCCCAGGCCCCGCGCCCGGCCCGCCCCTGACGGGTGCGGGTCCGCCGGCCGTGTGTGCTCCCCCGGGGGACACACGGCCGGCGGTCGGTCAGAGGTTGCCGCGCTTGTCCTGCTCGCGCTCGATCGCTTCGAACAGGGCCTTGAAGTTGCCCTTGCCGAAGCCCATGGAGCCGTGGCGCTCGATCATCTCGAAGAAGACGGTCGGGCGGTCCTGGACCGGCTTGGTGAAGATCTGCAGCAGGTAGCCGTCCTCGTCGCGGTCGGCGAGGATCTTCAGCTCGCGCAGCTCGTCGATCGGCACGCGCGTGTCGCCGACCCACTCGCCGAGCGTGTCGTAGTACGTGTCCGGGACGGACAGGAACTGCACGCCCGCCGCGCGCATGGTGCGCACGGTCGCGACGATGTCGTTCGTGGCGAGCGCGATGTGCTGGACGCCGGGGCCGCCGTAGAACTCCAGGTACTCGTCGATCTGCGACTTCTTCTTCGCGATCGCCGGCTCGTTGATCGGGAACTTGACCTTCTTGGTGCCGTCGGCGACGACCTTAGACATCAGCGCCGAGTACTCGGTCGCGATGTCGTCGCCGACGAACTCCTTCATGTTGGTGAAGCCCATGACCTTGTTGTAGAAGGCCACCCACTCGTTCATCTTGCCGAGCTCGACGTTGCCGACGCAGTGGTCGATGGCCTGGAAGGTGCGCTTGGCCGGCGGCTCGACGACCGGGTCGGCGGCGACGAAGCCGGGCAGGTACGGGCCGTCGTAGCCGGAGCGGTCGACGAGGGTGTGCCGGGTCTTGCCGTACGTGGCGATCGCGGCGAGGACGACGGTGCCGTGCTCGTCCTTGAGCTCGTACGGCTCGGTGAGGCCGCGGGCGCCCTGCTCGACGGCGTACGCGTACGCGGCACGCGCGTCCGGCACCTCGATGGCCAGGTCGATCACGCCGTCGCCGTGCTCGGCGACGTGCTCGGCGAGGAACCGGCCCCAGTCGGTGGCGGGCTTGATGACGGAGGTGAACACGAAGCGGGCCGCGCCGTTGGTGAGGACGTACGACGCCGTCTCGCGGCTGCCGGTCTCCGGTCCGGAGTACGCGACGAGCTTCATGCCGAAGGCCGTGGAGTAGTAGTGCGCGGCCTGCTTGGCGTTGCCTACGGCGAAGACGACCGCGTCCATTCCCTTGACCGGGAAGGGATCGGCCTCACGCGCGGTGTTGGGGGTGGTGTGGAGGGTCTCAGTCATGTGCGCACCCTCCCTCCGTTCCACAAGCTGCGCAATAGTTGGCTGTTTCACTGGTCAATCTGCCCAGCGACGCGCGAGTATCGACGTACGTTCTGCACAGGATGACCAACGGGAGGCCGTCATGGCGATCGATCATCTGGACGGCCGCCTGCTGACACTGCTGGCGCAGGAGCCGCGCATCGGGGTTCTTGAGGCGTCCCGCCGGCTCGGCGTGGCCCGCGGCACGGTCCAGGCGCGGCTCGACCGGCTCCAGTCGAACGGCGTGATCCGCGGCTTCGGCCCGGACGTGGACCCGGCGGCGCTCGGCTACCCGGTGACCGCGTTCGCGACGCTGGAGATCAAGCAGGGCCAGGGCGGCGACGTCCGCGCGCACCTGGCGACGGTCCCCGAGGTGCTTGAGCTCCACACGACGACGGGCCACGGCGACATGCTGTGCCGCCTGGTCGCCCGCTCGAACGCGGACCTGCAGCGCGTGATCGACCGCGTCGTCGGCTTCGCCGGCATCGTCCGCGCGTCGACGGCGATCGTGATGGAGAACCCGGTCCCGCTGCGGATCGTCCCGCTGGTGCAGCAGGCGGCGGAGGACGAGCGGTAGGGCGGCGAGACCGACCCAGAGATACAAAGGAGTCCTTGCAAAGAGATTGATGCAAAGAATGGGTTGCAGAGACTCCTTTGCATGCCTACGCTTGTGCTCATGCCCGAATCCGAGAAGCCCGAGGCGCGCGTCCTCGATTCACGCTCGCTGCGCGGACTCGCCCACCCCCTGCGCATCCGCCTCCTCCAGGCGCTGCGCCGGCACGGGCCGGCCACCGCGTCCCAACTCGCCGAGCGGCTGGACGAGTCCAGCGGCGCCACCAGCTACCACCTGCGGCAACTCGCCGCGCACGGCTTCGTCGAGGACGACCCGGAGCGCGGCAAGGGGCGCGAACGGTGGTGGAAGGCGGCGCAGCAGGGGACGACGTTCGACGAGTCGCTCCTGAAGGACCGGGCTCCCCAGACGCGGGGCGCCGCCGACGTCTACATGCACGAGATCGCGACCGTCCACCAGCAGGAGCTGTCCACCTGGATCGCGACCCGGGGCGACTGGTCGGACGAGTGGAATCTCGCCTCCGACATGAGCGACTTCACCCTGAACATCACCCCGGAGGAGGCGCGCGAACTCAACGCGAAGATCCACGAACTCCTCGACAGCTACCGGCGGGCCACGCCGGCGGACGCCGAGCGCGTACGGATCCACCTGCACGCCTTCCCACAGAACAACGCCTGAGAGGACCGCCGCCATGCACTCCGACATCCACCTCACGCTGCACGAGCTGCACGCCGCCGACCTCCGCCGGGAGGCGGCGGGGGCGCTCCCCCGGACCCCCGTACGCATCCAGCTGGGCTGGAAGCTGGTCGAGTGGGGCCTGCGCCTGGCCACGCCGGAGCGGGCGCGCGTCGCGCTGGCGGCCTGAGCCGGGCCGCCCGGCCCGCGGGGCCGCTGAGGCCGCTGAGGCCGCCGGCGCCGCCGGCGCCGACCGGGCCCCGGCGACGACTCAGCAGCTGGGGACCTTGGCCTCCTGGCCCTGGCCGAGGGCCTTGAGAGACGCCACGGCGTCCTTGAGGGTGGAGACGGGGATCAGCCGTACGCCCTTCGGCAGCTCGGCCTCGGCGTCGTCGCACTCCGCCTTGGGCACGAGGAACACGGTCGCCCCGTCGCGGCCGGCGGCCTGCGTCTTGAGGGCGACGCCGCCGACGGCGCCGACCGTGCCGTCCGCGTCGATCGTGCCCGTGCCGGCGATGACCCGCCCGCCGGTGAGGTCGCCGCCGGCGCCGTTCCCGTCGAGCTTGTCGACGATGCCGAGGGAGAAGAGCAGGCCCGCGCTGGGGCCGCCGATGTCGGCGAGGTGAAGCGTGACCTTGACGTCCTTCGGGCTCTTGTCGAGGTAGTTCAGGGCCGCGAGCGCGGCGTCGTCCTGGGACTGCTTCATCTGCTGGAGGTTGTGCTTCGTGACCTCCGCGTCGGACTTCCCCTCCGGGTAGACCGCGGCGCGCGGCAGCACGGCCCGGTCGGTACGGAACCAGGCGTCGGCGACGTCGCCGAGCCCGACCTCGGCGCTGGGCCCGGTGGCCAGGATCGTGGTCATCCGCAGCTGCCCCTTGGTCGGACGCACCGGCGCCCCGCTGATCGTGATGACCGGCCGCCCCTCGTCCACCCCGAGTACATCTGCCGTCGTCCCCGGCTGCGCCACCGCGAACGGCAACGGCGCGAGCCCGGCGACGACGAGCAGCGCGACGACGGGCAGCGCACAGAGCGCGAGGGCACGGGGACGGGAGAGGTTGCTGAGCACGCCCCCAAGATAGCCGCCCCCGCCTGGGCCGGTCCGGGGGCGGCAGGTCCGGGCCGGAACCGGTGCCGGTGCCGCGTCTCCCGTCCCTCCCCCGCGTCCTACCTCAGCGCGTCCGCGACCTCGCGGGCCGCGTCGACCACGCGGGGGCCCACTCGCTCCGGGACCGCGTCGGCGAGCATGACCACGCCCACGCTGCCCTCGAGGCCCGTCACTCCGACCAGGGGGGCCGCCGCGCCGCTCGCGCCTGCTTCCAGTTCGCCGTGGGTCAGGGTGAAGCCGGGCTCCGTCAGGCCGCCCTGGCGGGCGGCGAGGATCGCGCGGCCCGCCGCGCCGCGGTCCAGCGGGTGCCGGAAGCCCGCCCGGTACGCCACGTGGTAGTCCGTCCACGTCGGCTCGACGACCGCGACCGCGAGCGCCTCCGCGCCGTCCACCAGCGTCAGGTGGGCCGTCGCCCCTATGTCCTCCGCGAGCGAGCGCAGCGCGGGCAGCGCGGCCTCCCGCACGAGCGGGTGGACCTGGCGGCCGAGGCGCAGCACGCCGAGCCCCACGCGGGCCCGGCCGCCGAGGTCGCGGCGGACCAGCGCGTGCTGTTCGAGCGTGGCCAGCAGACGGTAGACCACGGTCCGGTTGACGCCGAGTTTGTTGGACAACTCGGTGACCGTCAGGCCGTGGTCGGTGTCGGCGAGCAGTTTGAGGACACGCAGTCCCCGGTCGAGCGTCTGGGAGGTCTCCGCGGTCACGACGCCCTCTCCTTCGGAGTGAGTGCCGACGAACTCTCACGAAAGCTGCGAACACCGGTCCCATCGGCGACGCACGTCAGAGGCCGCCGGCGGACGGGGTGCAGTACCGGCTGCGCTCCGCGGCGGCGCTGCCACGGGGCGTTTGCTTGGCGGGGACAGTAGCGACCCACTCCGCTCAGCGGAAGACCTCGTCCAGAATCCGGGCGCGGGCGACCGGATACAGCCGGTTCACGGCCTAAGTCGGCCGGTGGGAGGACTTCGGCTGACAAGATCACCCAGGGTGTGCGGGGCGGGAGGGGGCTGGAGGAACCCCCAGGAGGGGTCCCGGAGGAACCCGTCCGCAGCTCTCTGACGGACCCGTACCGCGGCTCTGCCGAACCCGTACCGCAGCTCTCTGCCGAACCCGTTACCGCAGCTCCCGGCCGACCCCTACCGCATCCGCGTCGCCCACTCCTGGACCTTCTTGATCCGCTCCCGGATCTGCCCGCCCGTCGCCTCCGCGCTCGGCGGGCCGCCGCACACCCGGCGCAGTTCCGTGTGGATGACGCCGTGCGGCTTGCCGCTCTGGTGCACGTACGCGGCCACCATCGTGTTGAGCTGCTTGCGCAGCTCGAGCAGCTCCTTGTGCGAAACGACAGGCCGCCGGTCCGCCGGCAGCTCCAGCAGGTCCGCCTCGTCGTCGGGCTTCTTGCGGCTGTGCGCGATCTGCCGGGCCTGACGTTTCTGCAGCAGCAGCTGCACCTGGTCGGGTTCGAGCAGCCCGGGGATGCCGAGGTAGTCCTGCTCCTCCTCGCTGCCCGGATGCGCCTGCATGCCGAACTCGGCGGCGTTGTAGAGCACGCGGTCGAAGACGGCGTCGGACTCCAGCGCCTCGAAGGGCAGCATGTCCTGCTCGCCGGTGTCCTCGTCCTGCTGCTTCTCCGCCTCCGCCATCTCCTTCTCGGACTCGGCGTACGGGTCCTCCTCGCCCTCCTTCTTCGGCCGGTCGAGGACGTGGTCGCGCTCGACCTCCATCTCGTTGGCGAAGCCGAGGAGGCTGGGGATCGTCGGAAGGAACACGGACGCGGTCTCGCCGCGCCTGCGCGATCGCACGAAGCGCCCGACGGCCTGGGCGAAGAACAGGGGCGTGGAGATGGTGGTGGCGTACACGCCGACGGAGAGGCGGGGCACGTCGACGCCCTCGGACACCATGCGGACGGCGACCATCCAGCGGTCGTTGTTCTCGCTGAAGTCGTCGATCCGCTTCGACGCGCCGGCGTCGTCGGAGAGCACGATCGTCGCCTTGGCGCCGGTGATCTCGCGGATCAGCTTGGCGTACGAGCGCGCGGAGTCCTGGTCGGAGGCGATGACGAGGCCGCCGGCGTCCGGGATGGACTTGCGGACCTCGGTGAGCCGCTGGTCGGCGGCGCGCAGCACGTTCGGCATCCAGTCGCCCTTGGCGTCGAGCGCGGTGCGCCAGGCCTGCGAGATCGCGTCCTTGGTCATCGGCTCGCCGAGCTTGGCGGCGATCTCGTCGCCGGCCTTGGTGCGCCAGCGCATGTTGCCGCTGTAGGAGAGGAAGATGACGGGGCGGACGACGCCGTCGCCGAGGGCGTTGCCGTAGCCGTAGGTGTAGTCGGCGGAGGAGCGCCGGATGCCGTCGTTCCCCTCCGCGTAGGTCACGAACGGGATCGGGTTGGTGTCCGACCGGAACGGGGTGCCGGTGAGGGCGAGACGGCGGGTGGCCGGGTCGAAGGCCTCCAGGCAGGCCTCGCCCCAGGACTTGGAGTCACCGGCGTGGTGGATCTCGTCGAGGATGACGAGGGTCTTGCGCTGCTCGCAGCGGTTGCGGTGCAGCATGGGCCGGACGCCGACGCCGGCGTACGTGACGGCGACGCCCTGGTACTCCTTGCTGAGCGGGCCGGCGCTGTAGTCGGGGTCGAGCTTGATGCCTATGCGGGCGGCCGCGGCGGCCCACTGCTTCTTCAGGTGCTCGGTGGGCGCGACGACGGTGATCTGCTGCACGACGTGGTGGTGCAGCAGCCACGACGCGAGGGTCAGCGCGAAGGTGGTCTTGCCGGCGCCGGGGGTCGCGACCGCGAGGAAGTCGCGCGGCTGCTCCTGGAGATACCTCTCCATCGCCCCCTGCTGCCAGGCACGCAGCTTGTTGGCGGTGCCCCAGGGGGCGCGGCCGGGGAAGGCGGGAGAGAGATGATGGGAGGAGGTGGCGGTGGTAGTCACGGTCTCCGGTTCGACGCTCGTCCAGATATGACAACCGGGCCACCTTACCGGTGCCGTGCTCGCACCCCCGCCCCGACGAGGGCGTGGCGGGGCCGCGTGAGACGGTCCTCACAACTCCCGTAGGCGGCGGGCAATCCCCGGAATATCCGCGAGTTCGCCACCGGCGACGGCGATGACCAGGTCGTATGCCTGATCGAGATCGACGTCGCCGAGATCGACTCCGTTGACCCCGAGGAAGACGGCGGCGGCGAGCCAGGCGGCGCGCTTGTTGCCGTCGACGAAGGGGTGGTTGGCGGCGACCGCGTGCAGCAGGGCGGCGGCCTGCTCGTACAGGTCGCCGTACGCGCTCTCCCCGAACATGCGGGCACGTGGGCGATGCACGGCAGACTCCAGCAGCCCGGGCGCGCGCAGCTCTGGCACGCCGTCGCCGGTGAACGCGGTACGGGCGATCTCGGCGACCTCGTGGACGGTGAGGAAGCGGGTGCTCATGACGCTCACTCCCCCAGCCTCCGCAGCAGCCCGGCGTGCTTCAGTGCGAGCCGCATGGCCGCGCCTCGTACGCGGGCGTCCTCGGTGGCGATGTACCGCCGCACCGCTTCCTGAACCTGCTCCTCGACGCTCACCCCGCGGGCGTCGGCCAGGTCGACGAGCTCGGGCGGCACGCGGACGGTGATCTCTTGCATGCCCGCAGCGTAGGGGCGGGGCGGGCAGGGGGCGACGGAGTTTCGGGGCGCGGGCCGGGGCGGTACGTGCGGGCGGGCGGGCAGCGTCACAGGTACGGCGTCGCCGCCCCTGCCGCCGGCGCCGACGG
>NZ_DATCVQ010000348.1:0-13622 GCF_036566765.1 Streptomyces sp. | reverse complement strand
ACTTGCCGGTCTCCGTGCTCAACGCGTACACCTCGTCGTGGTAGCGCCCGGAGAGCCAGAGCTCCTTGCCGTCGGCCGAGAGACCGCCCATGTCGGGGCTGCCGCCGGGGATCCGCCAGGTCGTGGTGGGTTTCAGGCTGGCCAGATCGAGTACGGTCACACTGCCCTCGTCCCGGTTGGTGACGTACGCCAGCCGGGCGTCCCGGCTGAAGTAGATGCCGTGCGCGCCTCGGCCGGTGGGGATGAACGCGGACTGCCGGGTGGCCTGACCGTCGAAGACGTACACCCCGTTGGCGCGCATGTCGGCGACGAGGAAGTGCTGCCCGTCGGGCGTGAGCCGGGTGTCCTGCGGCATGCCGTCGGCCGCCTTGGTGAGCCGGAACTCGCGCACCTTGCGCAGGGTGGCGGTGTCCAGTACGAGCATCCGGTTGGCGAACTCGCAACTGAACAACATCGTTCTGCCGTCGGCGGAGTAGTCCATGTGGTTGATGCCCCCGCACTCGGGGAACCGGACCGATCTCACCCGCCGCCACGTGGCCGCATCGTAAATGTCGAGGCGCTTGTACGCCTCGGCGACCACGATCGCCTGCTTGCCGTCCGGGGTGAAGTAGAGGTTGTACACGTCCTCGAGCTTCATGAACTTGCCCGGCTCGCCGGTCCGGGCGTCGATCGGGACCAGCCCGCCCCTGGGTGTCTGGCTGGACGCCACGTAGAGCGTGCGCAGGTCGTAGGAGGGCACGACGTGCTGCGGCTCCGGCCCGCCGGCGAACTTCCCCACCACCTGATAGGTCGCCGGGTCGATCATCCAGACGTCGTTGCTCTTGGTGTTCGGCACGTAGACCATCGGCCGGTCGCCGCGTACCCGCTCGGCCAACTGGTCGGGACCGGCCGCGGCATAGACGTTGCCGGCCGCCGGGTACGTCGGCATGCCCGTCACCAGCGGCCCGAGGGCGGCGTGCGTCGGGGCGACCGGGGACGGGCTGGTCCGGGCCTCCGCGCTGGGCTCACGGCTGGTGCAGGACGCGAGCCCGACTGACAGGGCCAGGACCGGGGCCACGGCCAGCAGGCGGCTACTGGGCACCCACTGACGATAACGGACAAAAACTCCGACAGCGGTGGGTATCCGACAGCCCGTCGGGCCGACGGGTCAGCTGACGTTGGCCGGGCCGAGAACGCTCTTCAGGTCACCCATCAGCGCGGTGGTGGCGGCCACCCGGAACGGCCCGAGGCGCAGCGTGGTCACCTTGCCGCCGTTGAGCAGCTTGACGTGCACCTCGGTGTCGCCGGGGTGCAGCACCAGGGTCTCCTTGAGCTTTTCCACCAACGGCGGCGTGCAGCGGTGCACCGGGATGGTCAGGGTGACCGGCTTGTTCGCCGGGTTGCTGCTGATGTCGGGCATGGACATGTCCATCGCCATGATCCGCGGGGTGTCGTCGCGCCGGTCCACCCGGCCCTTGACCACCACGATCGCGTCCTCGGCGATGTACTGCCCGATCACCTCGTAGGTGTTCGGGAAGAACAGCGTCTCCACCCCGCCGGCCAGGTCCTCCAGGGTGGCCGAGGCCCAGGCCCGGCCCTGTTTGGTGACCCGGCGCTGCACCCCGGAGAGGATGCCGGCCAGGGTGACCACGGCACCGTCGGGCACCCCGCCCTCCTCGGCGAGGGCGGCGATGGTGGTGTCGGCCGCCGCTCCGAGGACGTGCTCCAGGCCGAAGAGCGGGTGGTCGGAGACGTAGAGGCCGAGCATCTCGCGTTCGAAGGCGAGCTTGTCCCGCTTGTCCCACTCCCCCTCGCCGATCGTCGGCATGACCGTGGTGCTGCCGCCGGTGTCGGCCTCGCCGAAGCCCGCGCCGAAGAGGTCGTACTGGCCGACGGCCTCCTTGCGCTTGAC
Organism: Streptomyces sp.; assembly: GCF_036566765.1. Lineage (GTDB taxonomy): Bacteria > Actinomycetota > Actinomycetes > Streptomycetales > Streptomycetaceae > Streptomyces. Next base: position 11,731 of record NZ_DATCVQ010000348.1, on the reverse strand, counting down.
GTCGGCGTACGCGTCGATGGCGTCGGCGTGCACCGCGAGCAGGCCCTTGCGCGGGTGCCCCATCGAGTCGAAGGCGCCGGCCTTGATCAGCGATTCGATGGTCTTCTTGTTGCAGACCACCGCGTCCACCTTGGACAGGAAGTCGTAGAAGTCGGCGTACTCGCCCTTCTCCTCGCGGTACCGCATGATCGAAGCCACCACGTTCGCGCCGACGTTGCGCACCGCGGCCAGGCCGAAGCGGATGTCCTTGCCGACCGGGGTGAACGGCCCGGCGGAGGTGTTCACGTCGGGCGGCAGCACCTGGATGCGCATCCGGCGGCACTCGGACAGATAGAGCGCCATCTTGTCCTTGTCGTCACCGACGGAGGTGAGCAGCCCGGCCATGTACTCGGCCGGGTAGTGGGCCTTGAGGTACGCGGTCCAGTACGAGACCAGCCCGTACGCGGCGGAGTGCGCCTTGTTGAAGGCGTAGCCGGCGAACGGGACCAGCACGTCCCACAGGCCCTGGATGGCCGCGTCGCTGTAGCCGTTCTTCTGCGCGCCGGCCTGGAAGATGGTGAAGTTCTTCGCCAGCTCGTCGGGCTTCTTCTTGCCCATGACGCGACGGAGGATGTCGGCCTCGCCGAGCGAGTAGCCGGCGATGATCTGGGCGGCCTTCTGCACCTGCTCCTGGTACACGATCAGGCCGTAGGTGACGTCGAGGACCTCCCTGAGGGGCTCCTCCAGCTCCGGGTGGATCGGAGTGATCTCCTGCTGCTTGTTCTTGCGCAGGGCGTAGTTCGTGTGCGAGTTCATGCCCATCGGGCCAGGCCGGTACAGGGCGGACACGGCGGAGATGTCTTCGAAGTTGTCGGGCTTCATCAGCCGCAGCAGGGACCGCATGGGCCCGCCGTCGAATTGGAAGACGCCGAGGGTGTCGCCGCGCTGGAGCAGTTCGAAGGTCTTCGGGTCGTCCAGCGGCAGCGCCAGGAGGTCGAGGTCGATCCCCTTGTTGGCCTTCACCATCTTGACGGCGTCGTCCATGATGGTCAGGTTTCGCAGGCCCAGGAAGTCCATCTTGAGCAGGCCGAGCGACTCGCACTGCGGGTAGTCCCACTGCGTGATGGTCACGCCGTCCGTGTGGCGCACCCAGATCGGGGCGTGGTCGACGATCGGCTCGCTGGACATGATCACGCCGGCCGCGTGCACGCCCATCTGCCGGACCAGACCCTCGACGCCCTTGGCGGTGTCGATGACCTTCTTGACGTCCGGCTCGTTCTCGTACATCGCCCGGATCTCACCCGCCTCGCTGTAGCGCGGGTGGGTCGGGTTGGTGATGCCGTCGAGGTCGATGCCCTTGCCGAGGACGTCGGCGGGCATGGCCTTGGTGAGCCGGTCGCCCATGGCGTACGGGTAGCCGAGGACGCGCGCGGAGTCCTTGATCGCGTTCTTGGCCTTGATCTTGCCGTAGGTGCCGATCATGGCGACCTTGTCGGCGCCGTACTTCTCGGTCACGTAGCGGATCACCTCGACGCGCCGACGCTCGTCGAAGTCGATGTCGACATCGGGCATCGAGATGCGCTCGGGGTTGAGGAAGCGCTCGAAGATCAGGCCGTGCGGGATCGGGTCGAGGTCGGTGATGCCCATGGCGTACGCGACGATCGAGCCGGCCGCGGAGCCTCGGCCAGGGCCGACGGCGATGCCCTGCTTCTTGGCCCACATGATGAAGTCGGCGACGACGAGGAAGTAGCCGGGGAAGCCCATCGAGATGATGGTGTCCATCTCGTACTCGACCTGCTTGATGCGGTCGTCGGGGATGCCGCCGGGGAACCGGCGGGCCATGCCCCGCATGGTCTCCTCGCGGAACCAGGTGACCTCGGTGTAGCCCTCGGGGATGTCGAACTTCGGCATGAGGTTCTTCGCCTCGAACATGCCGATGGTGTCGATCTGGTCGGCGACGAGCTTCGTGTTGGCGCAGCCCTCCTGCCAGGCGTCCGAGGAGTCGATGGCGTACATCTCGTCCGTGGACTTCAGGTAGTAGCCGGTGCCGTCGAAGCGGAAGCGGTCCGGGTCGGAGAGGTTCTTGCCGGTCTGGATGCAGAGCAGGGCGTCGTGCGCGGTCGACTCGTGCGCGTAGGTGTAGTGCGAGTCGTTGGTGACCAGCGGCGGGATGCCGAGCTTCTTGCCGATCTCCAGGAGGCCGTCACGGACCCGACGCTCGATCTCGATGCCGTGGTCCATCAGCTCCAGGAAGTACCGGTCCTTGCCGAAGATGTCCTGGTACTCGGAGGCGGACTTCAGGGCCTCGTCGAACTGGCCGAGCCGGAGCCGGGTCTGCAACTCGCCGGAGGGGCAGCCGGTGGACGCGATCAGACCCTCGGACCACTGGGCGATGGTCTCCTTGTCCATCCGGGGCCACTTCTGCAGCCAGCCCTCGGCGTACGCGTCGGAGGAGAGCCGGAAGAGGTTGTGCAGCCCGGTGGCGTTCGCCGCCCAGATCGTCTTGTGGGTGTAACCGCCGGAACCGGAGACGTCGTCCCGCTTCTGGTGCGGCTGGCCCCACTGGACCTTCCGCTTGTTCCGCCGGGACTCCGGGGCGACGTACGCCTCGATGCCGATGATCGGCGTCACGCCCGCCTTCTTGGCCGTGTGGAAGAAGTCGTACGCGCCGTGCAGGTTGCCGTGGTCGGACATGGCGATATGGGTCATGCCCATCTCGTTGCACGCGTTGAACATGTCCTTCAGCCGCGCGGCACCGTCCAGCAGCGAGTACTGGGTGTGGACGTGGAGGTGCGTGAAGGGCGGCTTGGTCACGGTGGGAGGCCTCCGGGAGAAAACTGCGGCGCGTAGCGCCTCGATGAGGGGCGGTCGTCGGGCGACGGGCGGGCGGACTGCAGGCTGCGGACAGTCTGGGGAGTCAGCGTGGAAGTCTACGTCTCCGGACTGACAGCGGATGGGATTCTTCGGGGCGAAGCCCCTCGATGAGGGGTGGTGGTCGGGCGACGGGTGGGCACTCCCGCGTACCGTCATGCGTTGAGCAGCAGAGAACGCCTGTCCCAATTGTCATGAACAGTCTTGCACCAGGAGGCACCTTCGATGTCGGTCCCGCAGCCCACCGCCGCCGAGCGCGGTGAGCAGATCCTCGACGTCTTCGACACCGCCTTCGGAGAGCTCCTGGCCGCCGACCCGGCCGCCTTCCGGGTCAAGTTCCGCAAGATGGCCGGATCCGCCTTCGCGTTCTACCGGGGCACGGCGTGCCTGTTCTACAAGGACCTGGAGCATGAGGCGCAGGGCGGGCCGTTCCTGGACGAGCGGACCGGCCGGGTCTGGATCCACGGCGACCTGCACGCCGAGAACTTCGGCACGTACATGGACGCCACCGGCCGGCTGATCTTCAACGTCAACGACTTCGACGAGGCGTACGTCGGCCCCTTCACCTGGGACCTGAAGCGGCTGTCCGCCTCCCTCGCCCTGATCGGCTACAGCAAGGCGCTCGGCGACGAGCAGATCACCGAACTGGTGCGGATCTACGCGGCGGCCTACCGCGAGCGGATCCGTGCCCTGGCGTCCGGCGCGAAGAACGACGAGGTGCCCTCCTTCACCCTGGACACCGCCGACGGCGCGCTCCTGGACGCGCTGCGCGACGCCCGCGCGCTGACCCGGTTCGGGCTGCTCGACTCGATGACGGAGATCCGCGAGTTCGAGCGCCGGTTCGCGCCGGGCGGCGGCTCGATCGAGCTGGACGCCGCGACCCGGTACAAGGTGCTCGCGGCCTTCGACGGCTATCTGGAGACGCTGCCGGAGTCCTCGCTGGCCCGCCCGGACTCGTACCGGGTGAAGGACGTGGTCGGGCGGCGCGGGATCGGCATCGGCTCGGCGGGCCTGCCCTCGTACAACATCCTCCTGGAGGGCAACAGCGACGCCCTGGAGAACGACGTCGTCATCTACATGAAGCAGGCGCAGACGCCGGCGGTGTCCCGTCATGTGACGGACCCGGCGGTGCGCGGCTACTTCCAGCACGAGGGACACCGCACGGTGATCTCGCAGCGGGCGCTGCAGGACCACGCCGACCCGTGGCTGGGCTGGACGGAGATCGAAGAGGGAGGACGCCGGGTCGGTCAGCTGGTCGCCGAGGTGTCGCCGTACGCGGTGGACCTGGACTGGTCGGACATCGACGACCCGGAGGAGATCGCGGCCACGGTCGCGGACCTGGGCCGGGCGACGGCGACGATGCACGCGGCGGCGGACGACGAGAGCGGTCACTCGCTGGTGCCGTTCTCCACGGAGCGGGCCATCGACGCGGCGATCGCGGCGGACGAGGAGGGCTTCGCGGACCTGCTCATCGACTTCGCGCACGAGTACGGGGCGCGGGCGCGGGCGGACCACCAGATCTTCGTCGACCTGTTCCGCAACGGCCGGATAACGGGCCTGTAGGTCCTCCCGGGCCCTGCTGTGGCTGTCCTGTGGCCGTTCTCAGGAGTTTCTTAGGACGGTCTTACAGGAAGCCGTGGCAGACTCTCAGCGCTATGGACATATCAGGGACGCGGCTGAGGGGGCTGCGGGCGGCGATCTTCACGGCCGTGGTCGTGACGCTGTCCGCCGCCTCCCATGTGCTGCTGTCCCGGGTCCCGCTCCCCCTGCTGACCGTCGTCGCGGTGGCGGCCGGCGTCTTCGCCGTGGCGTACGCGCTGGCCGGCCGGGAGCGGGGCTTCGGCGCGATCGCGGGGCTGCTCGTGCCTCTGGAGCTGGCGGCCGACACGGTCTTCACCTCGGGCCAGCACGCCTGTTACGGCCCCGCCGGCGGCCCGGTCGCCGGCTCGCTGAAGTCGTTCGGGGTGGACGTCCTGTGCGGCGGCGCGGCAGGCGCCCCGCTGCCGGGCGTGGCGGTCCCTGAGAGCGGCACCGCGGCGGCCCTGCTGAACTCCCCCGATCCGGCCCTGCCGTGGCTGCTGCTCGCCGCCCATGTGGCGGTCGGGCTCGGCGCGGCGGCCTGGCTGCGACACGGCGAGCGGGCCCTGACCCGGCTGGTCGGCGCGGCCGCCGCAGGCGCGTTCCGGCCACTGCTCCTCGTCGCCGCCCTCGTCGGCGCCCCGCGCCCGGCGCTGCGGCGCGGCGCGTGCCCGGCGGACCGGCCGCGCCGGTCGGTCCCCCGTCTCCTCGTGCACTCCGTCGGACGGCGTGGACCGCCGTGCCCGGGCCTCGTCCTCGCCTGAGCACCGCAGTCCCCCTTCCCTTTCGTCTTTTCACGTACGGAGATCACGATCATGAGTGCACGCAACAGCCACGCCAACAAGGCGGCCGCCCGCGAGCGGATGCGCGCGGAGCGCGAGCGCCAGGCCAAGAAGGACAAGGCGCGCCGGCAGGTGATCGTCGGTGTGTCGGCGGTGGCCGTCCTGGCGATCGCGGGCGGCATCGGCTACGCGGTCGTCCAGGCCAACAAGCCCACCCAGTGGGAGGCCGCGAAGGACGCCAAGAACGTCACCGCGCCGGCCAACACCGAGGGCGAGAACGGCACGACGGTCGTCATCGGCAAGCCGGCCGCGAAGAAGACGCTGGAGCTGTACGAGGACTCCCGCTGCCCGGTCTGCGCCACCTTCGAGCAGGCCGTCGGCGAGACGGTGAAGAAGGACGTCGACGCCGGCAAGTACAAGATCAAGTACGTCGGCGCGACCTTCATCGACAACGCCACCCGGGGCGAGGGCTCGAAGAACGCCCTGTCGGCGCTCGGCGCGGCGCTGAACGTGAGCCCCGAGGCCTTCATGCAGTACAAGGCGGCGCTGTACTCGGCGAAGTTCCACCCGGAGGAGAACGACGACAAGTTCGCCAAGGACTCCTACCTCCTCGAGGTCGCCGACTCGGTGTCCGCCCTGAAGGGCAACGAGGCGTTCAAGAAGAACGTGGAGAGCGGCACGTACGACGCGTGGGCGATGAAGATGTCGGCGTCCTTCGACGAGAGCGGCGTGAAGGGCACGCCGACGCTGAAGATGGACGGCAAGAAGGTCACCGCCGCGGGCAGCGAGAACGCCCCGATGACGGCAGCCGAGTTCACCGCGGCGATCGGCAAGGCCCTGAAGGGCTGACGCCCCCGGCGCCCGCCGCCTGCTTCTGCGCGCCCCGACCCCGCCACCAGGGGTCGGGGCGCGACCCCGTTTCGGGGCCCGGCGGCGGATGATCGCAACGTTCCGTCGAAGATTCGGCGAACTTTCCGGATTTCGCCTACGCGTTCGTCATACCGGTCAGTAATCTGACGCCCCGTGACCAGCCGACTCATATCCTCCGCGCCCAGCCGCCGCACCGTCGTCAAGGCCGCCGCCGTTACGGCCGTTGCCGCCCCGGTGCTCGCGGGCGCCGCATCCCCCGCCACCGCGGACTCCTCCGCACCCGCATTCCTGCACGGCGTCGCCTCCGGCGACCCGCTGCCCGACGGCGTCCTGCTCTGGACGCGCGTCACCCCGACCCCCGACGCCGTGCCCGGCTCCGGCAAGGGCCCCGACGTCGCCGTCGAGTGGGAGGTCGCCGAGGACCGCGACTTCTCCCGGACCGTCGCCCGCGGCACCGCCACCGCGACCGCCGCCTCCGACCACACCGTGAAGGCCGACGTGCGCGGCCTGCGCCCGGCCACCGCCTACTGGTTCCGCTTCACCGCGGGCGGCGCCGTCTCGCCGGCCGGCAAGACCCGTACCACCCCGGCCGTCGACGCCGCCGCGCCGGGCGTCCGCTTCGGCGTGGTCTCCTGCTCCAACTGGGAGGCCGGCTACTTCTCCGCGTACCGCCACCTCGCCGCCCGCGCCGACCTGGACGCGGTGCTGCATCTCGGCGACTACATCTACGAGTACCCGAGCGGCGGCTACGCGGCCGGGGACACGGTCGTGCGCGAGCACGCGCCGCTCCACGAGATCGTCTCGCTGTCGGACTACCGCACCCGGCACGGCCGGTACAAGACGGACGCCGACCTCCAGGCGCTGCACGCCGCGCACCCGATGATCGCGATCTGGGACGACCACGAGTTCGCCAACGACGCCTGGGCGGGCGGGGCGGAGAACCACACGCCGGGCGCCGAGGGCGCGTGGGCGGACCGGGTCGCCGCGGCCAAGAAGGCGTACTTCGAGTGGATGCCGGTCCGCGCGTCGACGGAGGGCACGGTCTACCGCCGACTGCGCTTCGGCAAGCTGGCCGATCTGCACCTGCTGGACCTGCGCTCGTTCCGCTCACAGCAGGCGGGCGTCGGCAAGGGCGCGGTGGACGACCCGGAGCGGTCGATCACCGGCCGGGCCCAGCTGGACTGGCTGAAGTCCGGCCTGGCCGGATCGGACGCCACCTGGAAGCTGGTCGGCACCTCGGTGATGATCTCGCCGGTCGCGTTCGGCGCGCTGCCCGCCCATCTCCTTGAGCCGCTGGCCGAGTTGCTGGGCCTGCCCAAGGAGGGCCTGGCGGTCAACGTGGACCAGTGGGACGGCTACACGGACGACCGCAAGGAGCTCCTTGCGCATCTGACCCAGCGGGCCATCCGGAACACCGTCTTCCTGACCGGTGACATCCACATGGCCTGGGCCAACGACGTGCCGGTGAAGGCGGCCACGTACCCGCTCTCGGGCTCGGCGGCCACGGAGTTCGTGGTCACCTCGGTGACCTCGGACAACATCGACGACATCCTCAAGGTCGCCCCGGGAACGCTCTCCCTGGTCGCGGCCGCGGCGGTCAAGACGGCCAACCGCCATGTGAAGTGGGTGGACATGGACCACCACGGCTACGGCGTCCTGGACGTGACCGCCGAGCACTCGCAGATGGACTACTACACCGTCTCCGACAAGACCCGGCAGGACGCGACGTCGGCCTGGGCACGCTCCTATCGGACGCGCAACGGAACGCAGAAGGTCGAGCGGGTGTACGCGCCGGTGCGCTGAGGGTCGATTTTCAGCCAACTGGTTGAGTGTTAACAGAAGATCACATCGTCACGGCGGGTGGTGGGTCACGGAGGCCGAATCCGGACACACCACCCGCCGCGTCATGTCTTTCGTTACGTGCACGTCTCGAACTCCGGAATCCACACAAATTTTTCTTCCGGATGACCCCATTTGCCCCCTGAATGATTGGGCTTGATCACCGCTCCTTGACGTCTGACATGAACCCGTAATCTCCCCGCGATGGCGAGGAATTGCCTCTCCATAACCCCCCGCGAGGAGTCACCTGTGCGTGCTCTTGTTCGTATATCGCCGCGTATGTCACGTCGTCTGCTCGGCGCTGTGGCCATGGCCGGAACCCTGGCCCTGGCCCCCCTCTCCGCGCCCACCGGCGCGGCCGCCTCCACCGGCACCCTGGCCGGCGCCTCCGCCGAGGACTGCGCCGACGGCTCCGCCGCCGTCTCCAGCGCCCGTGAGGCCAAGCCCGGCAGCACCCACGCCGCCGAGCCCAACGAGGTCTCCGCCGCCCAGGCCAAGGCCATGGACGCGGACCTGAAGAAGAGACTGGAAGCGGCCCGCACGAACGGCCGGGCTCTTTCGGCCACCGCCGGCGCGACCATCCCGGTCTACTTCCACGTCATCCACAGCGGCACCCAGGGCAAGCTTTCGGCCACGGACATCAACAACCAGCTGGCAGTGCTCAACGCGGCCTACAGCGGCCAGGGCACCGGCAACGTGAACACCAACTTCCAGTTCACGCTGGCCGCGACCGACTACACGGACAACGCCACCTGGTACAACCTGACCTCCGGCTCCCAGGCCGAGAAGGACATGAAGTCCACCCTGCGCAAGGGCGGCGCCGGCGCGCTGAACTTCTACACCGCGAAGCTCGGCGGCGGCCTGCTCGGCTGGGCGACCTTCCCGTCCTCGTACAACTCCAGCCCGTCCATGGACGGTGTGGTCGTGCTCGACTCCTCGCTGCCGGGCGGCTCGGCCGCCAACTACAACGAGGGCGACACCGCCACCCACGAGGTCGGCCACTGGATGGGCCTGTACCACACGTTCCAGGGCGGCTGCAACGGAAACGGCGACTACGTCGCCGACACTCCGGCCGAGAAGAGCCCGGCGTACCAGTGCCCGACCGGCCGCGACTCCTGCGCCTCCAAGACGGGTGTGGACCCGATCCACAACTTCATGGACTACACGTACGACAACTGCATGTACCAGTTCACCGCGGGCCAGGTCACGCGGATGAGCGACGCGTGGACCGCGTACCGCGCCGGCTGAGGCATCGCCTGACAGCGTGATGGGAAGGGCGCGGCGGGTTGAGCCCCCGCCGCGCCCTTCCTGCGTGCCGCCATGTGCCTACAGGCTCTCCAGGAACGCCAGCACGATCGCCCAGGTCCGCTCCGCCGCCTCCGCGTCGTAGTCGGGCAGCTCCGGGTCGGTGTACACGTGCCCGGCCCCGGGATAGCGGTAGATCTCCACGTCCGCCCCGGCCTTGCGCATCTGCAGGTACCAGGCGGACAGCCAGTCGTCCGACTCGAAGGCGTCGGGCTCGGCGACGTGCAGCTGGACCGGCAGATCGTCGACGGACACGTTCGGAGCGAGGTCCGAGGTGCCGTGGAGCAGCAGCAGACCGCGCGCCTTCTCGTCCCCCAGCGCCAGCGTCTGCGCGACGGACGCGCCGAACGAGAAGCCCGCGTAGACCAGACCGCGCTCCGAGTGCGGGGCCGCGGCGAGAACGGCGCGCTTGAGCAGCTCGTCCTTGCCGATCCCGTCCGTGATCGCCATGGCCTCCTCGACCGAGTCCGCGGTCCGGCCCTCGAAGAGGTCGGGCGTCCAGACCCGGTGCCCGGCTTCCCGCAGCCGCTCGGCCGCGGACTCCACGGCGGGACGCAGACCGTACATGGAGTGGAAGAGCATGATGTCCATCCCGCCATCCTGCCACCCGTGCCGGCGCGTGCCGCGCACGTCCTAACGCATGCTGCGCACGTCCAGCTGCCGCAGCACCCGGTCCACGACCTCCGGGTCCGCGCCCGGTTCGCTGCGGGCGTCGAGCACCGCGTGCCGGGCGGCAGACATCATCTCCCGCTGGATCCGGTGCACTTCCTTCAGCCGCTCGGTCCGCCTCACCAGCGCCTCGCGCCGCTCGTCGCCGAGCATGTCGGGGCTGATCCGGGCCCCGATGTCGAACGCCCCGCGCAGCAGCCGCTCCTGGACCTCCTCCGGCAGGTCCTCGACCTCCTCGATCTCCTTCAGCCTCCGCTTGGCGGCCTTGGCCGCGCGGATCGCGAGCTCGCGCTCCAGCCGGCGCTCGGCGTCGGCGTCCGCCTCCACCCCGAGCCGCCTCACCAGCCACGGCAGCGTCAGGCCCTGGACGACCAAGGTGCCGATGATCACGCAGAAGGCGATGAACACGATCTCGTCCCGGGCGGGGAACGGCTCGCCTGCGTCCGTACGAAGCGGGACGGCCAGGGCCAGCGCCACCGACGCCACCCCGCGCATTCCGGACCACCACATGACGATCGCCTCCCGCCGGCCGAGCGGGATCTCCTCGTCCACGTCCCGGAGCGTGTGCAGCCGCTGCGCGAGCCAGGTGGCGGGCATCAGCCACAGCAGCCGGACGGCGACGACGACCCCGAGCACGGCCGCGCCCCAGCCGAGCATCGTCCAGCCGCGGCCGTGCGACACGCCGAAGACATGCACGAGTTCGAGCCCGATGAGCCCGAAGGCGATGCCGGTGACGAGGGTGTCGACCACCTCCCAGAACGTCTGCCCGGCGAGTCGGCCCATCACGTCGTCGGCGTCGCTCGCGTGCTCCGCCAGGAAGAGCGCGGTCACCAGGACCGCGAGGACGCCGGAGCCCTGCAGCTCCTCAGCGAGTACGTAACTCACGAACGGCACGAGGAGCGTGAGCCCGGTCTGCAGGGTGGCGTCCCCGAGCAGGTCGATGAGCCGGTTGGCGAGCCAGCCGATGACGAGCCCGACGACCACGGCGACGACGGCCGAGAGCACCAGTTGGCCCAGCGCCTCTGGCCAGGAGAAGGAGCCGCTGACCACGGCCGCGATCGCCACGTGGTAGAGCACGATGGCCGTGACGTCGTTGAAGAGGCCCTCCCCCTCCAGGATCGACACCAGCCGGCGCGGCAGTCCGAGGGAGCCCGCGACGGCGGTCGCGGCGACCGGGTCGGGCGGGGCGACCAGGGCCCCGAGCGCCAGCGCCGCGGCCAGCGGCAGCCCGGGGACCAGCGCGTCGGCGACGAAGCCGACGACCCCCGTCGTGACGAAGACGAGGGCGACGGCGAGCAGGAAGATGGGCCGCCGGTTGGCGGCGAACTGCCGCCAGGAGGTGCGCTGCACGGCGGCGTAGAGCAGCGGGGGCAGCACCAGCGGCAGGATCAGCTCGGGCGCGATGTCGACGTTCGGGACGAAGGGCAGGTAGGCAAGCGCGATCCCGATGAGGGTCATCAGCACGGGCGCGGGGAGCCCCAGCCGGTCCCCGAGCGGCACGGTGAGAACCGCGCCGAGCAACAACAGGAACAGCAGGGCCAATTGATCCACGGGGCGCCCCTCAGGCCTTCCGGTGCGTCGACGACCAGAGGCTCAACCCTGCCACGCCGCGGGACGATTCCCCCGGAACGCGCTGCCCGAGGAGTGCGCGGCCGGCGGCTAGAGCGCCCGACGCATCGCCCGGTGCGCGATGCCCGCGTCCGGGAACTCGGGGCCGTACGCCGCGTACCCCAGGCGCTCGTAGAACCCCAGCGCATGGGTCTGCGCGTGCAGGTCGACGGCGCTCAGACCGCGCTCGCGCGCCGCGTCCTCGATCGCCCGGACCAGCGCCGCGCCGA
>NZ_DATCVQ010000347.1:0-5386 GCF_036566765.1 Streptomyces sp. | reverse complement strand
TGCCGAAACCGACTGACATCCGTTTCTGGTTCTCGCCTACGCAGCCGACCAGCTCCTGACCGTCTCGGTACGCATCCGCCGCACCCGGCTGGAACGCGCGCACGCCGACCTCGCGTCCGGGGAACTCGGCGGTCGGCCGTTCAGACGATCACGGCCCGCTGGGCTTCTCCAGCGCCACCGGGTTCAGCCGGGCGTTCTGCGAAACGTACGGATCGCGCCTGCCGAGCACCGTGCGTTCTCCCTGGCCGCCCCACAGCACGCAGAGCACACAAACGCAGCGCGCGATGAACACCGCCGCGCGTTGCTCTGGCCTACATTCTCCGCTGAAGACAGCGCCACAGCGTGAGTTGATCAGGCCGATGGTCCTGTCTGAGCAGGGCGACCATCGGCTGCTCATGGTGTGAGTGCCGATGGGCAACCATTCATCAACGGGAGGCATTGCATGTCTGGAATGTTCGGCAAGGTGGCGGCTGTGGCGGCTGCGGCGACGGCGGTCGTGACGTTGGCGGGGGCGCCCGCGAGCGCGGCGGACACGGCGTACAACACGCGCAGTGTGTGGCTGGACGGCAAACCGGTGTCGGGCCAGGAGCAAGCGTGCACGACAAGGAGCATGTACCTGGCCAGCGGTACCTACACGTGGACGCAGATCTTGGGGGCCAGCCGCACGCCGACCCGCGACATCTACCTGGCCGAGGGCACCTACTGGTGGATCGACTGCATCCGCCCCCACGGCGGCTACTACGAGCAGTACTCCATCCTGGACAAGCCCGATTCGGAGATGGCGTTCCTCCTGGACCCGAGTTTCACCCAGTCGGAGGGCACGTACACCTTCGGCTCGCTGCTCGACCCGCACTTCTGATCGAGCCGCCGGGCATCGCCCCGATCCGCTGAGGCGGGCCGGCCCAGGTCGGCTCGCCTCAGCGGCAGCGGCGACGAGAACCCCCAGGCCGGTGGATGCCCTCGCACTGCCGGGGCCAGATCGACCCGAACAGCACCGCCAGCCCGATCCTGGACGAGGACCTGGCCCTCGATTTCTGGTCCGGCCTGCGGCTGCTCGCACGCCACGCCCGAGACCGCGCAGGCGGCACGGCCACGGTCCGCGCCACGATCGTGCCTTTTCTCCTTGGCCCAGCCGCGCGCGGAGGCCAGGCTCTGCTGCCACGCGATGTCGAAGTGCGACCAGACCATGCCTAGCTTCTCAAGCTGCGCGATGCGGTCCTCGTCCATGTTCCCGCGGGCGTAGATGAGGGCTGCCTCTACCTCGTGCCGCCAGTGCCAGTGCCAGTGCTCGTGCTCTGGGTTGAGAACCCGCAGGTTGATGAATATGGCCCTCGTTCCCGTGGCGTTCGCCCTCGTCGCTGCGGCAGGCTGTTCTCCATGCCGCCCCCCGACGGCGAGCCGATCGAACTCCCACGGTCCTCCGAAGCGGTCACGTGGATCGATGCCGAGGGCGGCACGCTGCAACTGGAGCCGGACGGCACGTTCACCGGCCGCGACCTCTGCGGCGACGAGGAGGGCGCGACCAGGAACGAACCCACGTCGGGAACGGGCACGTGGGAGGAGAGTGCCCGCAACCGTCAGTCCACTGTCGAGGTGTGGTTCGAGGGCCAGGACGTGAGCTACAGCTGCGGGGCCGTGCAGGACGGTGCCGCACTGAAGCTGTGGACCTTCGTCGGTGACCCCGACCAAGGTCTGCAATGCATCCTCACCCGGCAACATGACTGACTGGTGTCAGGGTCCGAGCCTCGTGCTCGGGTCACCGGTCTGGGCGCGGGCAGGGTTGATCCCAGGGCCCCACCCGTGCGCTCTCGCACGATGGGAATGTATTCCGGTGCGCCGCACCAGAGAGCCCGATTAGCCTCCTCGGCATGCCCATTGAAATGAACGACGCCGTACGCAGCCTGCTCGACGTCCCGCACCCGGCCGTCTTGTCCACCCTCAATCCCGACGGCGGCCCGCAGAGTTCGGTGGTCTGGGTGAGCCGTGACGGCGGTGAGCTGCTGATCTCCACCGAACAGGGCCGGCGCAAAGAGCGGAACATACTCCGCGACCCACGCGTCGGCCTGACGGTCTTCGACCCCGCCAACCCGTACCTGTACGTCGAGATCCGCGGCACGGCCACCGTCACCGAGGACGCCGACCGCGCGGTGGCCGTCCGCATCGCCGAGGAATACCTTGGCCCGGGCGGCGGCGAGGAGTACCTGGAGGCCCCGCCGGAAGAGGTCCGAGTGGTCGTCCGCATCACCCCGACCAAGATCCTCGGCAACGCCACCAAGGCCGCTCAAGTTCTGGCCGGCGAGTCATAGGCAGAGCCACAAGCGGATCGCCGCGGTGGTCCTTATGCCGGCAACGACGAGCCGGCAATCCGACAGTCACATGATCCGCCGGACGCCGCCTACTAGACCTACGCTGCGAAGAACTGGTTGCCTTCCGGGTCCTGCATGATCCACCAGTGCCCGGCAGGCGGCCCCTTGTCGACCTCGCGGACGCGGGTTGCCCCCAGTTCTTCCAGTAGGGCCACCAGCTTGCCGAGGCCGCCGGGCTCGCTGTGGACGTCGAGGTGCAGGCGGTTCTTGCCCACCTTGCCCTCGGGCACGTCATCGAACAGCAGCCGCCGGCCGCGGCCGACGCCACTTGTCTGATCGAACGGTTCCTCGGGGACGTGCGCGGGCTGGGGAGCGGTGAACGGGAGCGCCACGTGCCCCAGGTGCGCGGAGGCGTGGATCCGCGTTGCCTCGGGCCGGGATGGGTGGAGCCAGGCTCCGTGCCGCCGTTGCGCCTGGACGGTGCCGGTGACGCGGGCCGGCGTCTGCGCGCCGTGCCTCTTGGCGGTCCGCGTCGGAGAGGCTGATCCCTGGGCCTGGGGCGAGCTCCACGCCACAGCGCCGACCCCGTCCGGCTGATGGAGCTCTTCGGCCTGTCCAACATCTCTGCCACCGGGTATGTCCTGTCCGCGCACCCGGACAAGAAGAACGGCCCCATCGCCCCGTAGGACCCTGCAAGCCCCCTGCCATGGGCTGAACGAGGTGGGCGGCTGGCTGACGGACCGTAGGCCGACGGTGGTCGGTGGTCCGTGCGGTCGTGCCGGAGTGCAAGAGTCCGCCATACCGAAGCCCCGCCATCCGGAAGGTTGGCGGGGCCTGGCGGCGGTGACCGGCTTCAGCAGTGGGCGCCGCCGCTGGTCAGACCGTACGTGCACTCTCCTGGGCAGGATCCTTGGATGCCGGGTGATCCGGACCGCCGGCCAGGGCGGCGGCACGCAGCGCCGCTTCGGCCCGGCGGTTGCTGGTCATGGATGCCGTGACGGCTGTCATCGTCAGGAGGAGGCCGGCGGCGGCGTAGAGCGGGGCGCGGATGTCGTAGGCGGTGGCCAGCCAGCCGCCGAGGAAGGCCCCGATGGGGGCGGCGCACATCGCCAGCATGCGGGAGGTGGAGGCGACCCGGCCCATCAGGTGGGCGGGGACGATCGCCTGTCGGAGGGAGGGCGCGAGAACCATCGTGGCGCCCATGCCCGCGCCGCATACGGCGAGCGCGAGGCCGGCGACGTACGGGTTCGGGGCGGCGGCCAGGCCCAGGATGGCGAGCCCTTCGACGGCGGCTGTGCAGGTCAGTGCGGTGCCGGTGCCGAGTCGTCGGCCAAGGTAGGAGGCGATGCCTGCACCGAGCAGGCCGCCGGTGGCCTCCGCTGTGAGGAGCAGACCGAAGCCGTAGGTGTCGATGCCCAGGCGGTCGTGCGCGAAGAGGGCGAGGACGGTCTCCACAGCGAGGAAGGCGACGTTCCCGACCGCCGGGCGGAGCGCCAGCCCGAGCAGCACCCGGTCCCGGAAGACGTACGAGGCCCCGGCCCGCGCTTGCCGAAGCAGCGACTCGCGGACCTCCGGCACAGGCCGGGGCATGGCGGGCAGCGTACGGACGAGCACGGCGGAGAACAGGAACGACACCGCGTCGGCGAGCAGCGGAACCGCCCGCCCGAGCGCGAGCAGCGCACTGCCCGCAGGCGGCCCCGCGAAACCGGACATGGCGGTCTGGGCACCGCGCAGGCGGGAGTTGGCGCGCTCCAGGAGCGAGGGGTCGCGGCGGAGCAGATCCGGCAGGTAGGCCGTGGCGGCCGTATCGAAGAACAGCCCGCCGACGCCGAGCAGGAAGGCGACGGCCGCGAGCAGCGGAATGCTCAGCACGTCGAGCGCGGCCGCTGCCGCCGGTATCGCGAGCAGCACCGCACGCGCCGCGTCCGCGACCCACATCGTGCGCCGACGGTCCCAGCGATCCACCAGCGCACCGCCGAGCACCCCGAAGAGCAGCCACGGCAGCGTCCCGGCGGCCGTGACGACGGCGAGCGCCATCGGATCCCGCGTCAACGTCAACGCGAGCAGCGGCATCGCGGCATGCGACACCCCGTCACCGAGCGAGGACACTGTCTGCGCAGTCCACAGCCGTCCGAACCCGGTCGGCAACTTCCGAACATCTGAGGTCACTTGGCACCCCTCTCGGCCTGCCCGCGCGGTGCCGGGTGGAACAGTGCGAAGACGAGTGACGCATCCGGCAGCGACGGATCGGACAGCTCCCGGTACTCGTCCGCCAGCGCCTGCAGCCGCGCCCCCAGCTCCGCGAACTGCTCCTCGGTGAGCCGCAGATGCGCCATCCGCACGTGCCGCTCGCCATCCACCGGCGACGCCTCCAGGTCCGCCACCGCATGCCGCATCAGCACATCCGGCCCTCCTTCGCCCGGATCCGGCAGCGAGATCGTCCGCGCGGCCATCGCGTAGTACCGCTCGGTGACCCCCCGCACCTTCCGTGTCCGTACCACCTTCACCAGGCCGGCCCGCTCCAGCAGCCGCACGTGATAGCTGGAACTCCCCTTCGCAAGGCCCACCCGCTCGGCGATCTGCGTGATCGTCGCGGGCTCGAAGCGGAGCACGGCCATGATCCGGTGGCGCGTGAGATTGGAGACGGCGCGCAGCTGCTCGTCAGTGGTGACGTGAAACGTCTCGGGTAGATCGTCGGTAGGCATGCGAGCAATGGTCAACGATTCTTGACCATTGCGCAAGGGGATTGGGCACGGACTTCCAGAATCTGCTGCCCGGCGCGCGAGACCTTCCGTCAAAGCCCCCCACCCCGCTGCCGATCCGGGCAGCTGTCAAAAAACCCCAGCGCACGACGCGGACGCGCTCGTCGCCGAGCCGCTCGTGCGCACCGAGATCAAAATCGGGTACGCCCGGGTGTCTACCGGCGGGCAGAAACTGGAGCGGCAGCTCGACGCGCTCATCGCCACCGGGTGCCGGAAGATCTTCGCGGACAAGAAGTCCGGGAAGGACGCGCTCCGTCCCGAGCTGAAGGCGTGCCACGCGTTCCTCGACGCGGGCGACACGCTGGTCGTCCCCTCGCT
>NZ_DATCVQ010000346.1:0-11317 GCF_036566765.1 Streptomyces sp. | reverse complement strand
GCGCCGCCGAGCTGGTCCGCGGGTACGCCGAGCGGCACCCCGACGGCGCCGAGCACGTCGCCGCCTTCGCCGACCGCCGGCTCGAGGACGGGCCCGCCGCCCGCGCCGTACTGTTCCCGCTGGTCAGCGGGGTGCTCCGGGACGGGGACGTACAGCTCCGGCAGGCCCTTGCCCCAGTGCTCGCCGCGCCCGGCACGGGGGCCTCGCGTCACCTGCGCGCCGAGCTCCTCGACGTACTCCTCGATCTCCTCGACCACACGCCCGAGCCGGACGTCCTGGACGCCCTCCTGTACGCCGCCGCGCACGGCTCCGCGCGACGCAGCGAGCCACGGACGCGGGCCCTCGTGCACCGCACCGGGCTCCTTCTGGTCCGCACCCCCGAGGGGGCCACCCGTTTCGATCAGCGGCTCGTCGCGCTCGCCCGCGAAGTGCCCGGCTTCGCCGCGCTCGTGGCCGGATGGCCGGCCGCCGCGCCCCGGGAATGGGCCGCCGTCGTCGGCCCCAGCGCCCGCCGGACCGTCGAGAGCCTGGGCAGTTCCATGCCGATGCCGACCGACGGCCCCGGGCATGGCAGTCTTAGACCTGCGTAATCGGCGAACAGGCGGACGAGGAGCGGTCACAGTGCAGCGCTGGCGTGGCTTGGCGGACATCCCCCAGGACTGGGGACGCAGCGTCGTCACCATCGGCTCCTACGACGGGGTGCACCGAGGGCACCAGTTGATCATCGGGCGCGCGGTGGAGAAGGCCCGCGAGCTCGGCGTGCCCACGGTCGTCGTCACCTTCGACCCGCACCCCAGCGAGGTCGTCCGCCCCGGCAGCCACCCGCCGCTGCTCGCCCCGCACCACCGGCGCGCTGAGCTGATGGCCGAGCTCGGCGTCGACGCCTGCCTGATCCTGCCGTTCACCGCGGACTTCTCGAAGCTGTCCCCGGCGGACTTCATCGTGAAGGTGCTGGTCGACAAGCTGCACGCGCGGGCCGTCATCGAGGGCCCGAACTTCCGCTTCGGCCACAAGGCCGCCGGCAACGTCGAGTTCCTGACCGAGCTCGGCCGCACGTACGACTACGAGGTCGAGGTCGTCGACCTGTTCGTCAGCGGCGAAGCGGGCGGCGGCGCGCCGTTCTCGTCCACCCTGACCCGCCGCCTGGTCGCCGAGGGCGACATGGACGGCGCCGCCGAGATCCTGGGCCGCCCGCACCGCGTCGAGGGCGTCGTGGTCCGCGGCGCGCAGCGCGGCCGCGAGCTCGGCTACCCGACGGCGAACGTCGAGACCCTGCCGCACACCGCGATCCCGGCGGACGGCGTGTACGCCGGCTGGCTCACGGCGAACGACGAGCGGATGCCCGCCGCGATCTCGGTCGGCACGAACCCGCAGTTCGACGGCACCGAGCGGACCGTCGAGGCGTACGCGATCGACCGCGTCGGCCTGGACCTGTACGGGCTGCACGTGGCCGTGGACTTCCTCGCGTACGTCCGCGGGATGCAGAAGTTCGACACCATCGACGATCTGCTGGAGGCGATCGCGGACGACGTGAAGCGCTCCCGCGATCTGATCGAGGCGTACGACCAGGCGTAGCGGCCGCCCCGCCCGGGCCGACGTCACCAGGTGACGATCAGCTCCTTCGGGCCGAGGATCCGGCCCTTCGTAAACGCTTCTCCCGGTGGTGGGCCGCGGTCGCCGGCGGTCGCTCTCCGTGCCCGGTCGCCCTGTGCGGAATCTCCGCGGGCACCTTCCCCTTGATCGTCCGGGCCGCGCCGGCGGGCCGCGACTGCCGCCTGAACGGCCGAGCCGAACCACCCTCTCGTCACACTCCGTCGCGCCGACGGGAGTTCCCCGGTTGCGGGCCGAAGGACCTCGGATGAGTGTGGGCCGCAGCTCACAGCTCATGCGAAGGAACGAAGGAGAGAGCGTCGTGGCCACCCTCTGCAAACCCGCCGTGTCGGTACCCGAGCATGTGATCACGATGGAGGAGACGCTCGACCTCGCCCGCTCCCTCCACAAGGATCACCCTCAACTCCCGCTGGCGCTCCGGCTGATCGGGAACACCGGGGTCACCCAGCGTCACATCGTGCAGCCGATCGAGGAGACCCTGCGGCACCCCGGGTTCCAGGAGCGCAACGAGCTGTACGAAGCGGAGGCGAAGGCGCGGGTGCCGGCGGTGGTCCGGGCGGCGCTGGGCCATGCGGAGCTGCGGGCGGCCGACATCGACATGATCGTGTACGTGTCGTGCACCGGGTTCATGATGCCCTCGCTGACCGCCTGGCTGATCAACACCATGGGCTTCCCGAGTCACACCCGGCAGGTCCCGATCGCCCAGCTCGGCTGCGCGGCAGGCGGCGCGGCGATCAACCGGGCGCACGACTTCTGCCTGGCGTACCCGGACGCCAACGTCCTCATCGTGGCCTGCGAGTTCTGTTCGCTGTGCTACCAGCCCACGGACCTGGGCGTCGGCTCGCTGCTGTCGAACGGGCTGTTCGGCGACGCGGTCGCGGCGGCGGTGGTCCGCGGGCACGGCGGCACCGGCATCAAGGTGGAGCGGAACCACTCGCACCTGGTGCCGGACACGGAGGACTGGATCGCGTACAGCGTGCGCGAGACGGGCTTCCACTTCCTGCTCGACAAACGGGTGCCGAAGACGATGGAACCGCTCGCGCCGGCGCTCCACGAGATCGCTCGGGCGCACGGCTGGAACGCGTCCGGGCTCGACTTCTACATCATCCACGCGGGCGGCCCGCGGATCCTGGACGACCTGAGCCACTTCCTCGAAGTCCCGCCCGAGGCCTTCCGGTTCAGCCGGGCCACGCTCACCGAGTACGGCAACATCGCGAGCGCCGTGGTCCTCGACGCGGTGCGCCGGCTCTTCGACGAGGGCGGCGTACGGGACGGGGCGCGGGGCATGCTCGCGGGCTTCGGCCCGGGCATCACGGCGGAGATGTGCCTGGGCTCCTGGGTGACGGCGCCGGTGGTCGCGTCGAGCCTGAACATCCGCCGGGTGGTGGGCTACCGGCCGCGCGCGGCCCAGCCGGCGCTGAGGGGCGCGCGCTGACGCGGGCTGCCCGCGAGCCCCGCGGCCGCCGGGGCCCCACCACACGTCGTGGCGGGGGCCCCGTCACTCTTCGGACGACCAGTGGCAGGCCGCCTGCGCCGTGGCGGCCCCCGGCAGGATCGCCAGCGGCTCCGTGCGGCAGCGGTCGGCCACCGCGGACGCCTTGCCCGTCGCCAGGACGTGGCAGCGGGCGTGGAAGCGGCAGCCCGCCGGGATCCGCGACGGGTCCGGCGGCTCGCCCGACAGGACCACCGCCGGCTCCTGCGACTCCGGGAGGACCGACAGGAGCGCCTGGGTGTACGGGTGCCGCGGGGCCGTCAGGACCGACTCCACCGTGCCCGTCTCCACGATCCGGCCCAGATACATGACCGCGACCCGGTCCGCGATGTTCCACGCAAGGCCCAGGTCGTGGGTGACCACCAGGGCCGACAGCCCCAACTCGTCGCGCAGTCGCAGCAGCAGGGCCAGGATCTCGCCGCGTACCGACGCGTCCAGGGACGCCACCGGCTCGTCCGCGACGATCAGCTCCGGGCCGAGCACCAGCGCACCCGCGATCACCACCCGCTGCCGCTGACCGCCGGACAGCTCGTGCGGGTAGCGCAGGAAGAAGCGCTCCGGCGGCCGCAGCCCCGCCCGGGACAGCGCCTCGGCCACCGCCGCCCGCTCGTCCCCCTCGTACCCGTGGATCCGCAGGCCCTCCGCCACCGCGTCGTACACCGTGTGCCGCGGGTTGAGCGAGCCGCTCGGGTCCTGCAGCACCAGCTGCACCCGCTTCCGGTACGCCTTCAACGCCCGCGACGAGTACCCGAGCGGCTCCCCGCCGAAGGTCACCGCCCCCGCCGTCGGCCGCTCCAGACCCAGCAGCGTCCGCGCCAGCGTCGTCTTCCCGCACCCCGACTCGCCGACCAGCGCCACGATCTCGCCGGCCCCGATCTCCAGGTCCACCCCGTCCACCGCCCGCGCCGGAGGCGCGCCCCGCCGCCCCGGGAACGCGACATGCAGCCCCTCGGCCGTCAGCAACCCGCTCACGCTCCGCTCCCCACGTGCACGCAGGCAGCTCGGCGTCCCGCCCCGGCCTCCCGCAGTTCCTGGTCCTCGACCCCGCACGCGTCCACCGCCACCGGGCAGCGCGGATGGAACGTACAGCCGTCCGGCAGCGCCGCCGGGTCCGGCGGATCGCCCGGCAGCCCGCGCGGGGCCCGCCGCGAGGCCGCGTCGCCGATTCTCGGGAACGCCGACGAGAGGGCGCGCCCGTACGGATGCGCCGCCGCGTCGTACACCTCGCGCGCCGGCCCCTCCTCCACAATCCGCCCCGCGTACATCACCGCGAGCCGGTCGCAGGTGTCCGCGAGCACCGCCAGATCGTGGCTGATCATCAGCAGCGCGATGTCCTGGTCCGCGACGAGGCGTTCGATCAGCCGCAGGATCTGCGCCTGGATCATCACGTCGAGCGCGGTCGTCGGCTCGTCCGCCACGATCAGCCGCGGATCGCAGGCCAGCGCCATCGCGATCATCACCCGCTGCCGCTGCCCGCCGGAGAGCTCGTGCGGGTACGCGTTCGCCCGCGCCGCCGGCAGCCCGACCTGCTCCAGGAGCTCGACGGCGCTGCGCCGCGCGGCCGCCGGCGTCGACCGGCCGTGCACCAGCAGCGGCTCCGCGATCTGCTCGCCGATCCGCTGCACCGCGTTCAGCGAGTGCATCGCGCCCTGGAAGACGATCGACGCCCCCGCCCACCGCACCGCCCGCAGCCGCCCCCACTTCATCGCGAGGACGTCCTCCCCGTCGAGCAGGATCTGCCCGGTCAGCCGCGCCGAGGCCGGCAGCAGCCGCAGCAGCGCCAGCGCCATCGTCGACTTCCCGCAGCCCGACTCGCCCGCCACGCCGAGCTTCTGCCCGGCGGCCAGGCTCAGGTCCACCCCCCGCACGGCCGGTACCGCGCTCGCGCCCGAGCCGTACGTCACCGTCAGGTCGCGGATCTCCAGGAGGCTCAACGCCCCACCCCCAGCTTCGGGTTGAGCACGGACTCGATCGCCCGCCCGCACAGCGTGAACGCCAGCGCGACCAGCGCGATCGCGATCCCGGGCGGGGCCAGGTACCACCAGTGCCCGGAGGAGACCGCGCCCGCCTCCCGCGCGTCCTGGAGCATCCCGCCCCACGACACCACGGTCGGATCGCCCAGGCCCAGGAAGGCCAGCGTCGCCTCGGTGAGGATCGCGGCCGAGATTCCGAGCGTGGTCTGCGCCAGGACCAGCGGCATCACGTTCGGCAGCACATGACGGGTCATCACATGACCGTGCCCGCCGCCCAGTGCTCGCGCCCGCTCGATGTACGGACGGGACTCCACCGCGATCGTCTGGGCCCGCACCAGCCGGGCCGTGGTCGGCCAGCTGGTCACCCCGATCGCCAGGATCACCGTCCAGATCGACCGCGACATCACGGTGGCCAGCACGATCGCCAGGACCAGCGCCGGCATCACCAGGAACCAGTCGGTGATCCGCATGACGACCGTGGAGAACCAGCCGCCGTAGTGCCCCGCGACGATCCCCACCAGCGTGCCGATGGCGACCGACAGAGCCGCCGCCAGCAGTCCCACAAGCAGCGAGATCCGCGCGCCCCAGACCAGCAGCCCGAGCAGCGAGCGCCCGAACTGGTCGGTGCCGAGGGGGAATTCGCCGCTCGGCGACTCCAGCGCCGTGCCCGGCGCGTTCGTCACCGACTGCACGTCCGCGCCCACGATCAGCGGCGCGGCGACCGCGAGCAGCGCGATGAGCGCGAGCCCCGCCAGCCCGTACAGGCCGGCCCGTTGCGCCCGGTACTGCTGCCAGAAGCGGGTCGCCGACGCGCCGCGGCGTTGCCAAGCGAGAGAGGTCATCGGCCCACCCGGGGATCGAGCGTCGGATAGAGCAGGTCGGCCAGCAGGTTCATCAGGATCATCGCGCCCGCGAAGACCACGAACAGGCCCTGTACGAGCGGCAGGTCGGGCACGCTCAGCGCCTGGTAGAACAGCCCGCCCAGGCCCGGCCAGGAGAACACCGTCTCGACCAGGATCGAACCGGCCGCCACATGGCCCAGGTTGATGAAGACCATGGTCACCGTCGGCAGCAGCGCGTTCGGCACCGCGTGCCGGCGGCGCACCGCGTCGTCCCGCAGCCCCTTCGCGCGCGCCGTCGTCAGATAGTCGCTGCCCATCTCGTCGAGCAGCGAGGACCGCATCACCAGCAGCGTCTGCGCGTACCCGACCGCGACCAGCGTCAGCACCGGCAGCACCATGTGGTGGGCGACGTCGAGGACGTACGCGAACCCCGTCTCGCCGCTGCCCGACTCCATCCCGCCGGTCGGGAACAGCCCCGGCACCGGCCCCATGCCCACCGAGAACACGATGATCAGCAGCAGCCCGAGCCAGAACGCCGGCACCGACCACAGCGTCAGCGCCACGCCCGTGTTCAGCCGGTCGCCCAGGCTGCCGTGCCGCCACGCGGAGCGCGTGCCCAGCCACAGCCCGAGCGCCGAGTAGAGCAGCACCGCCACCCCGGTCAGCAGCAGCGTCGCCGGCAGCTTCTGCGCGATGAGCTCGCCGACCGGCGCGCGGAACTGGTACGACATCCCCAGGTCGCCGCTCAGCGCCTTCGCGCAGTAGTCGGCGAACTGCTGCCACAGAGGCAGATCGAGCCCGAACTGCCTCCGCAGCGTGGCCAGTTGCTCGGCCGACGTCGGCACCCCGTGGGTCATCGCCTTGACCGGGTCGCCAGGGATGATCCGGAACAGGAAGAAGCTGGTGACCAGGACGGCGAGCAGCGAGACGGCCGCGCCGCCGAGCTTGCCCGCCGCATGGCGGAGATACGCGCCGGCCGTGCCGTGCGACGCGCCGTCCGCGGCGCGTCCCGCCGTGCTTTCCGGGGGACGCGCCACGTCGGCGGGAGTGCTCGCCGTCGTCACGCGCTACTCGCGGTCGTCTGCGGTGGCGCGGCGGCGACGGGCGGCCCAGAGACCCACCCCGACGAGGATGATCGCGGCGGGGCCGATGATCAGCCAGATTCCGGCCGAGGAGCCGGAGTCCTCTCCGTCGGAGCCGCCGCCGGCCGGCTCGGCCGACCACCAGCTCCAGTAGCCGTCCTGGCCGTAGATGTTGCCCGCGGCCTCCGGCATCGTCGTGATCGACGCGATCTGGTCCGTGCGGTACGCCTCGAGGGCGTTCGGGTACGCCATGATGTTCATGTACCCCGTGTCGTACAGCCGCGACTGCATCTGTTTGACCAGATCCGCCCGCTTGGCCGTGTCGTACTCCACCGACTGCTGCGCGTACAGCGCGTCAAAGCTCGGGTCGCAGATGAAGTTGTCCGTCGCGCCGGAGTCCTTGGGCGTCGCGGGCAGCGCGCCGCAGGTGTGGATGGACAGCACGTAGTCCGGGTCCGGGTTGACCGACCAGCCGTCGAAGGCGAGGTCGTAGTCGCCCTTCACCCAGGGGTCGGAGACGCTGTCGAGGCACTCGACCTTCAGCGCGATGCCGAGCTTGCCCCACCACTCCGAGAGGTACTTGCCGATCGCCTTGTCGTTCGGCTCGGTGGCGTGGCACAGGATCCGGAAGGCCAGCGCATTGCCGTCCTTGTCGAGCCGCGGGCCCGCGCCGCTCTTCTTCTTGTAGCCGGCCGCTTCGAGGATCTGCTCGGCCTTGGCCGGGTCGTACGCCAGCTTCTGCGTGGCGGCCGGCTTCCAGAAGTACGAGCCGAAGCGCGGCGGGATGTAGCCCTCGCCCTCGACTGCGTGGCCCTGGAAGACCTTGTCGATGATCGTCTGTCGGTCCACGGCGAGGAAGAGCGCCTTGCGGACGGCCGGGTCGAGGAGCGCCGGGTGGCCGTTGCCGAACTTCTTGCCGTCCTTGGCGCGGGCCCCGGGGTTGGTCGCCAGGGCGAAGAAGCGGCGGCCGGGCGCGTCGTTCACCTTGATGTTCTGCGCCGACTTGAGCGCGGCGGCCTGCGCCGGGGTGAGGTTCGGTACGAACGACACCTCGCCCTTCTGCAGCGCCGCGACGGCCGCGTCGCCGTCCTTGTAGTACTTGAACACCAGCTCGTCGAACTTGGGCGCGCCGCGCCAGAAGTTCTTGTTCGGCTTCAGCTTCAGGTACTGGTCGACCTTGAAGTCGGTGATGACGAAGGGGCCGTTGCCGACGATGGGGAAGCTCTGGTCGTTGTTGAACTTCGAGAAGTCGCCGACCTTCTCCCAGACGTGCTTGGGCACGATCGGCACGTCGAGCGCCGTCATCGTGGCCTGCGGCTTCTTCAGCGTGATGACGAGGGTCCCGGGGTCGGGCGCGGTGACCTTCGCGAAGTTGGCCGTGAAGCTGCCGTTCGCGGTGGCCGCGTTCGGGTCGGTCATCATCTTGTTGAAGGTCCACGCCGCGTCCTCGGCGGTGGCCGGCTTGCCGTCGGACCACTTCGAGTCCTTGCGGATCGTGTAGGTCCAGGTCAGCTTGTCGGCGGAGGGCTTCCACTCGGTGGCCAGGCCCGGGATCGGCTTGGCGTCCTTCGCGTCGTAGTTGGTGAGGTACTCGTACGCCAACCGGTGGATGCTGGTGGTGAGCAGCTTCTGGGCGAGGAACGGGCTCAGGGAGTCGACGCTCTGAGAGACGGCGACGGTGAGGACCTTGCCTCCGCTCTTGGCGTCGCCCTCGGCGGGCGGCGCGGCCTGGGCGGCCGCCGGGGCGGCCAGCGTGGTGGCGGTGACGGCGGCGGCGAGGAGCAGTCGCGTCAGCGGGCGTTGTCGGACCGTGCGGGATGGAACCTTCGTGACCATGACCATAGGACTGACCTCGCGTCGCAGATCTTGGGGCGCCAACTGGTGAAGCGAAGGTCTATCAGCGACGACGGGAGTCGTCAACGATGACTCGACGATGGCTCAAACCCCTTGTGGACTGCGGGAATACGACGAGGGCCCGCACCGTGCGAACGGTGCGGGCCCTCATTGGCATAGACCTCTGAAGCGCTACTGCTGAGGGGCTGGCGGCGCCTGCGGAGGAGCCTGCGGGGGCTGCTGCTGCGGCCATCCGCCGGGCTGGGCCGGCGCCTGAGCTTCCGGCTGGGCGCCGGGGGCGGGCGGGGTTGCGGGCGCGCCGTGACCGGGCTGGCCGGGATGCGGCTGGCCGGGGAAGGGCGCGCCGGGCTGGCCGGGCATGGGCGGCTGGGCCGGGAGCTGCTGGCCGGGCATGGGCTGGCCCGGCAGCGGCTGGCCAGGCATCGGCTGCTGGCCAGGCATCGGCTGACCGGGCATCGGCTGCTGGCCCGGCTGCGCGCCGGGGGCCTGCTGCTGCCAGCCCTGCGGGGGCTGTCCGGGCTGACCCGGGCCGCCCGGCTGCTGCGGGTACGGCTGCTGACCGCCGTACGGCTGACCCGGCCCCGGCTGCTGCGGGGCGTACGGCTGACCGGGCCCCGGCTGGCCGGGCTGACCCGGGACGGGCTGGCCCGGCTGGCCCGGCTGACCCGGCTGGCCCTGGTGGCCCGGCATCGGCGGGGCCATGTGCGGCGGCATCTGGCCCTGCGGAACGCCGGTCCACAGCCCCTGCGCCTGCTGCGCCCGAGGGAAGTCCTCGGCCACCATCGCCGACAGGTGGAAGTACGCCTCGCGGGTCTTGGGTCGCATCATGTCGAGGTCGACCTCGGCGCCCGCCGACAGGTGCTCGTCGAACGGCACCACGACGACGCCGCGGCAGCGGGTCTCGAAGTGCGACACGATGTCGTCGACCTTGATCATCTTGCCGGTCTCGCGGACCCCCGAGATGACCGTGATCGAGCGCTGCACCAGCTCCGCGTAGCCGTGTGCGGAGAGCCAGTCCAGCGTGGTCGAGGCGCTCGACGCGCCGTCGACCGACGGCGTCGAGATGATGATCAGCTGGTCGGCAAGGTCGAGCACCCCGCGCATCGCGCTGTACAGCAGACCCGTGCCCGAGTCGGTCAGGATGATCGGGTACTGCTTGCCCAGGACCTCGATCGCCCGCCGGTAGTCCTCGTCGTTGAACGTCGTCGAGACGGCCGGGTCCACGTCGTTGGCGAGGATCTCCAGGCCGGACGGCGCCTGCGAGGTGAACCGGCGGATGTCCATGTACGAGTGCAGGTACGGGATCGCCTGCACCAGGTCACGGATGGTCGCGCCGGTCTCGCGGCGGACCCGGCGGCCCAGCGTGCCCGCGTCCGGGTTGGCGTCGATCGCCAGGATCTTGTCCTGCCGCTCGGTGGCCAGGGTCGCGCCGAGCGCGGTCGTCGTCGTGGTCTTGCCGACGCCGCCCTTCAGGGAGATGACCGCGATCCGGTAGCAGGAGAGCACCGGCGTGCGGATCAGGTCGAGCTTGCGCTGCCGCTCGGCCTCCTCCTTCTTGCCGCCGAGCTTGAAGCGTGCGGCGGCCCCGGGCACCCGGCTGGACTTGGGCTTCTGCTTGTTGTTGCGCAGCAGACGGTCGGACGACAGCTCCACCGCGGCGGTGTACCCGAGCGGCGCGCCGGGCACGGACCGCTCGCGCTGGTCGTGCGTGACGGCCTGGGGCCACGCGGCCCCGGTGCGCGGGTCGATCGGCGGCTGCTGGCCCTGCGCGTTCGGGTCCTGCGGGGGCACCGCGCCCGGCTGCGGGAACCCGTAGCCGGCCTGCGGGTGAGGACCGGGCTGCTGCGGCTGGCCGGCCTGGGGAGCCTGCGGGGGCAGCGGCTGCGCGGGCTGCGGGAAGCCGTAACCGCCCTGCGGCGCGGGCGCGTTGCCGTCCGGGGCCGGCGGCAGCGCGTGGGGCTGCGCCGGAGCCGGCAGCTGGGCCGGGGCCTGCGCCTGCGGCGGAACCGGAGTCAGCGGCTGACCGGGCTGCCCCGGCTGCGGGAAGCCGTAGCCGCCCTGCGGCGGTACGGGTCCGGGCGCGCCGCCCGTCTGCTGGGCGGGCCACGCCGGTACGGGCGCGGGGGCCTGCGGCGGCTGGTCCGCACCGGGCTGACCCTGCTGGGGGAAGCCGTAGCCGCCCTGGGGGTTCTGCGGCGGCACGTCCGTACCCGGCTGTCCGGGCTGCGGGAAGCCGTAACCACCCTGGGGCGCGGGGTTCTGCGGCGGCACGTCCGCACCCGGCTGGCCCGGCTGCGGGAACCCGTAACCGCCCTGCGGCCCGGGGTTCTGCGCCGGGGCCGGCAGCGCCGACTGGTCGTTGCTCGGCGCCGAGGCGGGCCACTGCGGTGCGCCCGTGGGCGCCGCGGTCTGGAAGGCCGGCGGCAGAGGCGGCAGCCCGCCGCCCTGCGGGGCGGGCGAGAA
>NZ_DATCVQ010000345.1:0-6125 GCF_036566765.1 Streptomyces sp. | reverse complement strand
GGCCCGCAGGAGGCCGCGGCGGTCGGCGCGGGCGAGGGCGTCCGGGGCGTCGAGCAGGGTCTCGTCCAGCATGGGGCCTCCGGGGGCGGGCGGGTGCGGGCCGGGTGCGGAGCGGGGGGTGCGGGGCGGGTGCGGGTGCGTGCCCGGCCTTCGGCCGGGCCTGTGGTTCTCGCCCGCAGCCACCGGTACAACGGGGAACGCAGAGGTGCGGGTCTTCCCGTGGGCGGTTGCGCGCCGTCGGCGACCGGCCGTCCGTGGGACGAGCACCGACGCGGCCCGCCCAGCAGCCGGTCACCCGCCGTCGGCGGCTGACCGTCCGCGGGACGCCCCCGCGCCGTGCGCCTACTCCGGGCGGCGGGCCTCGTCGACCAGGAGGACGGGGATGCCGTCGCGGACCGGGTAGGCGAGGCCGCAGTCGGCGCCCGTGCAGATCAGCTCGGGAGTCTCCGCCGTCGTGCGGTCGTTCAGCGGCGCGTGGCAGGCCGGGCAGGCCAGGATCTCCAGGAGGCCGGCTTCGAGCGGCATGAGGTGGTCCCTTCGAAAAACGATGTGGTGCCCCGTCGGGCCACGTCAGCCTACCGCCGGGGGGCCTCCCGCGCGGCCCGGCGGGCCACGCGGGAGGGCCGGTCAGCCGGTGGCCCGGACCATGGCCAGCACGTGCTCGGTGAGCGACTTCGTCGTCATCGGATCACGGGCCTCCACGTTCAGGCGGAGCAGCGGCTCCGTGTTGGAGGCGCGGAGGTTGAACCACCAGTCCTGGGCCGTCACGGTCAGACCGTCCAGCTCGTCGAGGGTGATCCCGTCCTGACCTGCGTACGACGCCTTCACCGCGGCCATCCGCGCCGCCTGGTCGGCGACCGTGGAGTTGATCTCGCCCGAGCCGGAGTAGCGGTCGTACGAGGAGACCAGCTCGGACAGCGGGCCGTCCTGGCCGCCGAGCGCCGCCAGGACGTGCAGCGCGGCCAGCATGCCGGTGTCCGCGTTCCAGAAGTCCTTGAAGTAGTAGTGCGCCGAGTGCTCGCCGCCGAAGATCGCCCCGGTCTTCGCCATCTCCTCCTTGATGAAGGAGTGCCCCACCCGCGTGCGCACGGGCGTGCCGCCGTTCTCGCGCACGACCTCCGGCACCGACCATGAGGTGATCAGGTTGTGGATGACCGTGCCGCCCGGCGTCTTGGCCAGCTCGCGCGCGGCGACCAGCGCCGTGATCGCGGACGGGGAGACCGGCTCGCCGCGCTCGTCGACGACGAAGCAGCGGTCGGCGTCGCCGTCGAAGGCGAGGCCCAGGTCCGCGCCCTCGGCGAGCACGCGGGCCTGCAGGTCCACGATGTTCTTCGGGTCGAGCGGGTTGGCCTCGTGGTTCGGGAACGTGCCGTCGAGCTCGAAGAACATCGGCACCACGTCCAGCGGCAGCCCGTCGAAGACGGTCGGGACGGTGTGGCCGCCCATGCCGTTGCCCGCGTCCACGACGACCTTCAGGGGACGGATCGTCGCGAGGTCGACCAGCGACTTCAGGTACGCGGCGTAGTCGACGAGGGTGTCCCGCTCGCCGACCGTTCCGGCCTGCGCGGCGGCCTCCGGCGCGCCCTCCTGCGACCACTGCTCGACCAGCGTGCGGATCTCGGAGAGGCCGGTGTCCTGCCCGACCGGGGCGGCGCCCGCGCGGCACATCTTGATGCCGTTGTACTGCGCCGGGTTGTGCGAGGCGGTGAACATCGCCCCCGGCAGCCCCAGCTGCCCCGACGCGAAGTACAGCTGGTCCGTCGAGCACAGCCCGATCAGGGTCACGTCCGCGCCCAGGCGCGCAGCGCCACGTGCGAAGGCGTCGGCGAGGCCGGGCGACGAGGGGCGCATGTCGTGGCCGACGACGATCCCGTCCGCACCCGTCACCCGTACGAAGGCGGTGCCGAAGAGCTCGGCGAGCTCCTCGCCCCACTGGTCCGGAACCACCCCGCGGACGTCGTACGCCTTCACGATCTGCGAGAGATCAGCAGCCACGGACTCACCTTCCTGATGTCACCTGCACGCGTGTGCGGCGCGTGTACGGAACGCCCAAACTACCCGGCGCCGGGCCGGACACGGCAGGGCGGCTTCGCGACATAGGGCTGATTCAGGGGTGATTCAGGAATGACTCAGGAGTGATTCACAGCCGTGATTCAGGAGTCCCGGTTCTCACGTGATTCAGGAGTCCCGGTTCTCAGGAGCGCTGATCCTCAGGAGTCCGGGGAGCGGAGTACGCGCAGGTGGCCTCGGCGGCCCACCTCGATCGAGTCGCCGCCGCGGCCGCCCTTGCCGCCGCCCGCCTCGGCCGCCCGCTCCTGGGGGCGGGCCGCCTCGCGCACGGCGTTGGCGAGGGCCTCGAGGTCGTCGCCGCTGGGGCGGGAGGGGGCGGAGGCGTCGTGGAGCCGTACGACCTCCCAGCCGCGCGGCGCGGTGAGGCGCTCGCTGTGCTCGGCGCACAGGTCGTAACAGTGGGGCTCGGCGTAGGTGGCGAGCGGGCCGAGGACCGCAGTCGAGTCGGCATAGACGTACGTCAGTGTCGCGACGGCAGGGCGGCCGCACGCAGTGCGCGAACAGCGACGTACAGGGCTCACGACGTTGGACGGTACCGCACTCTTGAACGGGCCGCGACGACTCTCCCCCAGGTCACCCCACCGTGTCGTGCTGTGAAACGTCCCACACGGCACTCCCGTCACACCGCGATGACCTGCGCGGACACCCGCTTTCGAGGGGCCGAACACACCTGAAACCGATCACCAGTTGGCGCAAACCATGTCAATTGCCCCAGATCGGCGGTCTCGGAGAGATACGGATTCGAGCCCAACCTTGGCTGGATTGGTCAACTGCCGACATGCCGTACGGGGCGGCCGTACGCCGTTTCGGACCGCGTCCGGGGTACCGCGTGGGCGGCGCACGCGGGGGTGCGGCGAGGATTACCCTTCACCAGTGATGGACAACCCTGTACCGCCCCGCGCCACCGGCCCCGGGCCCCGCCGCCGTGATCGCCACGGACGGGGCATGCGCGGCCCGATCGCCCCGCCGCAGGTGCCCCTCGCCGCGAGTCGAGCCGAGGCGTTCGCGGACCTGGTGCAGGACTCCGTGGAGCGCCTGGAGCGGCGCTGGCCGCAGCTCGCCGAGATCGATTTCCTGGTCCTGGAGGTACCTCGGCTGGACGGACAGTCCTGGAACGACGAGGCGGTGCCGCTCGGCGGGACGATTCCGGCGCGTGAGGGACGCCCCGCGCGCGTGGTCGTCTACCGGCGGCCGGTGGAGATCCGCACCAAGGGGCGCGACGAGCGGGCGGCACTGGTGCACGAGATCGTCGTGGAGCAGGTGGCCGAGCTGCTGGGGCTCACTCCGGAGACCGTGGATCCGCGGTACGGCGAGGACTGAACCACCCGCGGATCGTCCCGGGCTACTTCTGCAGCACCGACAGGTCCTGGTCCGCCTCCGGCACCGCCACCATGCCCCGGTCGTCCGGGAGTGCCTGGATGGTGAAGCCAGGCACTCCGTCCGTGGTGGCCGTCAAGGTGCGGGCGCCGTAGACCGGGCCTCCCGAGACGTGCTCGACCGTGAGGGCGTACGTGCCCTTGAGGCCGGTCGGGGTGGGGGCTGCCACGTTCTCGGTGGTGCCCGCCTTCAAGGTGAACGTCTTCGAGACGGCCTCACCGCCCTCGCTGCCCGCCGAGGCCGTGACCTTGACGGTGGCCGCCCGGGTGGGGGCGGTCAGCGAGAGCGTGGTGCCCTTGGCGCTGTTGTCGGCGACCGTCGCGCGCGTGCCGACCGGACGCGTGGCCGGGATGAAGGCCGTCTCCTGGTCGTCGCCCTTGCCGCGCACGACCCGCAGGGCGGCGACCACCGGCACGGATGCGTCGGTGGGGGTCAGGACCAGCGAACCGGCCTCCCCGCGGGTGACGTCGCCGAGGTCGGCGGAGGTGGTCATGCCCGCCTTCACGTGCAGCGTCTCGTTCCCGGCGGGGGTGATCAGGCCGGTGGGGGACGCGAGCTGCACCTTCAGGTCGGCGTCGGAGTCACTGGGCGTGAAGGCGACCAGGCGCACGGCGGTGGCGTCCTTCGGGATGCCGGGCAGCACCAGGCTGCCGGACGGGTCCGTCGACGCGGCCAGCCAGTCGCCGCCGAGCTTGTCGTCCAGCGCCTGCACGGCCGCGCCCACGCGCCCGCTGCGGACGTTCACATGGACGGTGAGGTTCTCCTGCTTCTCCTCGGTGAGCGTGGACAGCAGGATCGGGTCGCTGGAGTGCGGCGCGACGGTGATGCCCTCCCCCAGCGTGGAGTCAAGGGCGCCGTCCTTGCCGTAGAGCTCGATGTCGACGACGGCGGCGGAGTCGTCGGGGTTGGTCAGATGGACGTAGTCGGTGCGGTCGGCGGCCGTGCTCGCGCCCGGGAACCAGAACTCGGTGTCGGGGGCGGAGCAGTTGACACCCTGCAGCCCGCGTCCGGAGCCCGCGGCGACCTTCGTGGTCTCCTGGACGGTCCAGCCGGGCGCGAACTTCCCCTCGGCGGTGCCGACGAGGGCCTGCGCGTCGCCGCCGGAGGTCTCCCCGGTGGCGGGCCTGCCGGGCTCCTCGGGCTTGAGGACCGGCTTGCCGGCCTTCTTGCCCGCGCTCTTGCCGTCCGACTCCTCGGCGGCCGCCCGGAGTTCGCCCTTGCCGCCGCTGTCCGCACCCTTGGTGACGGGCGTGAAGGACGTGTACGACGTCTCCGCGATGTCGGAGGTGCTGGGCGCCGGGCACAGCAGGCTGGTGCGCTCCACGGGCAGCTCGGCGGCCGTCCTGGCGGTGCCGGCGGCCTGCGGTGAGCTGAGCGTGGCGAACCCGGTGACGGCGGCGAGCGCGGCGGTGCCGGCGAGGAGGGACACGGTGGTGCGGTTCACTGCTGACTCCCGTCGGGACGCTCACTGCCGGTGGCGTCCGGGTGCTGCTGCGCCGGGTCGTACGCGGGGTCGTAGCCCTGGTCGTACTGCTGCTCGAACTGGCCGCCGTACGTCGTCTGGTCGTACGACGCCTGCTGGTTCTGGCCGCCGTAGGCGTACGGGTCGTACTGGCCGCCCTGGTAGGGGTCCGCCTGGTACGGCTGCTGGTCGTAGCCGCCCGCCGGATACTGCTGGCCGGTGCCCTGGTACTGCTCGCCGCCGTAGGTGCCGTACTCGGCGTTCGCGTAGGTCGGGGCGTCCCAGTCGCCGTAGGACTGCTGCTGCGGGACCGCGGCGGGGGCCTCCTGCGGAGGCGGGGGGAGGTCCTCGGGGCGCGCGGCCTCCTCGGCCTGGGCGCGCAGACGGCGGGCGCGGCGGCCCTCGCCCGCCACGGCCTGGGCGGGGATCGACGGCTCCTCGGGAAGGTCGTCGTCGACGTCGCGGCGGCGGCCGGGCAGGGCCATGACCACGAGGACGACGGCGAGGAAGCCCTGGATCCACAGCCAGAGCGTGTGGGTGAAGGGATCGTCGAAGGTGACGTCCAGCTTGCCGCCGGAGGCGGGCAGCTCGAAGCCCTGGGCCCAGCCGTCGACGGTGGTGCGGGTCAGCGGCCTGCCGTCCAGGGTGGCGGTCCAGCCCTCGTCGGCGGTGTCGGCGAGGCGCAGGATCCTGCCGTCGGCGCCGGCCGGGACCGTGGTGTGGATGTCCACGGGGCCCGCGGCCACGGGCTGCGCGGTACCGGATCCGGACTTGGCGACGACGGTGGCGCGCGCGACCTCCTGGTCGACCCGCCACAGTCCGCTGCCGTCCTGCTGGCTGAGCCGGGTCAGGCCGGGCGTGGCGTCCAGCACGCGCGTGACCTCGCGGGGCGCGCCCTTGTGGACGAGGACGTAGCGCACGGCGAAGCCGCCGAGCTGGTTCGCCTGGTCGGCGCCGGAGCCGGCGACGAGATTGGCGACGACCTTGTCCAGTTTGTCGTTCTCGCCGTCGGCCGCGGCGAGTTCGGCGTCGCCTAGGCGGGCGCCGGAGCCGCGCACCAGCATGTAGCCGACGTGCGCCGCGGAGTCGCTGTCGAGGACGAGGGTGCGGGCCTGGTCGCGGGTGCCGCTCTCCTCGGCGACGAACGCGGGCACCTGTACGGGGTCGCGGCGCTCCAGCGGTCCGTCGGCGCCGCCGATCATCCAGCCCGCGGCGA
>NZ_DATCVQ010000344.1:0-2363 GCF_036566765.1 Streptomyces sp. | reverse complement strand
TCTTCTTCGCCCTCACCGCCACCGCCAACGTCCCCGCCCAGTCCACGGAGGCTGTCCGATGAGCACCCTGTCCCTCGCCGTACGCGACTCCGGCACGATGCTGCGCCGCAACCTCCTGCACGCCCGGCGCTACCCGTCGCTCACCCTGAACCTGCTGCTCACGCCGATCATGCTGCTCCTGCTCTTCGTCTACATCTTCGGCGACACCATGAGCGCCGGCATCGGCGGCGGCGGCGCGGACCGCGCCCGGTACATCGCGTACCTCGTCCCCGGCCTGCTGCTGATGACCATCGGGTCCACCACCATCGGCACCGCGGTCTCCGTCTCCAACGACATGACCGAGGGCATCATCGCCCGCTTCCGCACCATGGCGATCCACCGCGGCTCGGTGCTCGTCGGGCACGTCGTCGGCAGCGTGCTGCAGTCCGTCGCCAGCGTCGTCCTCGTCGGCGCCGTCGGCGTGGCCATCGGCTTCCGCTCCCACGACGCCACCGCCCTGGAATGGCTCGCGGCGTTCGGACTGCTCGTCCTGTTCGCCACGGCGCTCACCTGGATCGCGGTCGGCATGGGCCTGGTCAGCCCGAACGCGGAGGCCGCCAGCAACAACGCGATGCCGCTGATCTTCCTGCCGCTGATCTCCAGCACCTTCGTCCCGATCGACGCGATGCCGGGCTGGTTCCAGCCGATCGCCGAGTACCAGCCCTTCACCCCGGCCATCGAGACCCTGCGCGGCCTGCTCCTCGGCACCGAGATCGGCCACAACGGCTGGCTCGCGGTCGCCTGGTGCCTGGGTCTGGCCGTCCTCGGCTACGTCTGGTCGACCAAGCGGTTCAACGACGACCCGAAGTAACCGCAGTGACAGCGCGGGCCACTCCCGCAAGCAGCGCGTGCCACCCGAGGGCGGCGTACACCGACACCCCGTCGATGTACGCCGCCCCTTTCGCGCGCGCATCACGCCCCGGTCGTACGCGCATCACGCCCCCCGCTCCGCCACGTGACCCACCCCACCCCCCACGATCCCCCCGCACCCCCGACAATGGCGGGGTGATCACTTCGCCGCCGCAGCGCTCGAACGGCAACGGCAACGGCGCCGGGCCGCGGGCTCGGGCCGACGCCACGCCGTATGTGGACCTCACCCGGGCCGAGTGGAGCGCATTGCGGGACAAGACGCCGCTGCCGCTCTCCGCCGAGGAGGTCGAGCGGCTGCGCGGGCTCGGCGACGTCATCGACCTCGACGAGGTGCGCGACGTCTATCTGCCGCTGTCCCGGCTGCTGAACCTGTACGTGCAGGCCACCAGCGAGCTGCGCGGGGCGCTGAACACCTTCCTCGGCGAGCGGGCGGAGCAGCGCGGGACGCCCTTCGTCATAGGCGTGGCCGGTTCCGTCGCCGTCGGCAAGTCCACCGTGGCCCGGCTCCTCCAGGCGCTGCTGGCCCGCTGGCCCGAGCACCCGCGCGTGGAGCGGATCACCACGGACGGCTTCCTCTTCCCCATGGAGGAGCTGAAGGCGCGCGGCCTGATGTCCCGCAAGGGCTTCCCCGAGTCGTACGACCGCCGCGCGCTGACCCGGTTCGTCGCCGACATCAAGGCCGGCAAGGACGAGGTCACCGCCCCCGTCTACTCGCACCTCATCTACGACCGGGTCCCCGGCGAGCAGCTCGTCGTCCGCCGGCCCGACATCCTCATCGTCGAGGGCCTGAACGTGCTCCAGCCCGCCCTGCCCGGCAAGGACGGCCGCACCCGCGTCGGCCTCGCCGACTACTTCGACTTCTCCGTGTACGTGGACGCCCGCGCCGAGGACATCGAGCAGTGGTACCTCAACCGGTTCCGCAAGCTGCGCCACACCGCGTTCCAGGATCCGTCCTCGTACTTCCGGCGCTGGACCCAGGTCTCCGAGGACGAGGCGCTGGACTACGCCCGCACGATGTGGCGGACCGTCAACAAGGTGAACCTCCTTGAGAACGTGGCCCCGACGCGCGGCCGCGCGACTCTCGTGCTGCGCAAGGGCCCGGATCACAAGGTTCAGCGGCTGAGCCTCCGTAAGCTCTGAGGATGCTGCATCTGCGGATGATCGTCCCGCCCGACCGGACGGAGGCGGCGGTCGGGCTCATCGAGGCGACCGTCGGCACCACGCACGTGGTGGTGCTGCCAGGGGCCGCCCGCGATCCCGCCGGTGACCTCGTCCTGTGCGACGTGGCCCGCGAGGCGGGCGACGAACTGCTGCACGGGCTGCGCGAGATGAGGATCGACCAGGACGGCTCGATCGCCGTCGAGAGCATCGACTTCTCGATGTCGCGGCGCGCGGACGCGGCCGAGGCGGAGGCCCCCGGCGAGGCCGCGGACGCGGTGCTCTGGGAGCAGCTG
>NZ_DATCVQ010000343.1:0-2858 GCF_036566765.1 Streptomyces sp. | reverse complement strand
GGACGACGTCCTCGGCCCGCCAGTCGGCGTCCGGGTGGCCCTCGGCGGAGAAGCTGGTGACCGGTACGGACGCCTCCTTGAGGAGCCTGCGGCCGTACTCGTCGTCGAAGTTCACGACCCCGAGCCTGCTGCGCTTCGGCGTGAACAGCTGCGCCTTCGCCTGGAAGTAGTCCTCCATGCCGGAGTGGAATTCCATGTGCTCGGGGCTGAGGTTGTTGAAGACGGCGACGTCGAAGACGCAGCCGTCGACCCGGCCGAGCACGAGGGCGTGGCTGGAGACCTCCATGGCGACCGAGTCGACGCCGCGCTCGCGCATGACCGCGAACAGCGCCTGGAGGTCGGTGGCCTCGGGGGTGGTGCGCTCCGACTTGATGCGCTCGTCGCCGATCCGCATCTCGACGGTGCCGATGAGCCCGGTCCGGTGGCCGGCGGCCTTCAGCCCGCCCTCGACGAGGTACGCCGTGGTGGTCTTGCCGGAGGTGCCGGTGATGCCGATCTGGAGCAGGTCGGCGCCGGGGCGGCCGTAGATCTCGGCGGCGAGCTCTCCCATCCGGCCGCGCGGGTCCTCGACCGCCAGGACCGGCAGGCCGGTCGCCGCGGCGCGCTCGGCGCCGCTCGGGTCGGTGAGGATCGCGACGGCGCCGAGGCCTGCGGCCTGGGCCGCGAAGTCGGCGCCGTGTAGCCGTGCGCCGGGCAGGGCCGCGTACACGTCCCCGGGGCGTACCGCCCGCGAGTCGTGGGTGATGCCCGTCACGTCGGCCTGGCCCACGCTCTCGACGCCCAGCCGGGCGGCCAGCTCGCCGAGCGGGGTCGGGGAGAGCCGCGCCGGGCGGGGCGGGGCGGTTCGGTACTGATCAGCTTGTGGCACGGCGGTGAGCGTACCGGGCGCACCCTGCGCAGGGCTAAATGGACCCTCGGGGGTGTGGGGGTCGGGCTTCCGGTTCGCGGAATCGGAGGTGATCGTTCTCACTGGTGCTCCCGCCGGATCAGGGTGTGAAGGCGACCGGCATCCGGGGCGGTTCGGCGCCGGTCGGGGCGACGTGCAGGGTCTTGAGGGCGAACTCCATGACCTGCTTGTAGATGGGGCCGCAGATCTGTCCGCCGAAGTAGCTGCCCTTGGTGGGGTTCTGGATGGCGCAGTAGACGGTGATGCGGGGCTTGTCGGCGGGCGCGAAGCCAGCGAAGGAGGCCGTGTAGCCCTTGTAGCGGCCGAGTTCCGGGTCGACCCGGTTGGCCGTTCCGGTCTTGCCCGCGACCCGGTAGCCGGGGATGGCGGCCTTGGTGCCGGTGCCCTCCTCGTCGCCGACCACCGACTCCAGCATCTGCGCGAGGGTCTTCGCGGTCTTCTCGCTGACCACCCGGGTCTGCTGGGGCGCGGCGGCCGGGGTGAAGCTCCCGTCGGGCCCCTTGGTCCCGCGGACCAGCGTCGGCTCGATCCGTACGCCGCCGTTGGCGATGGTCGAGTAGACGGAGGCGGCCTGCATCGCGTTGATGGACAGGCCTTGGCCGAAGGGGATCGTGTACTGCTGCGAGGTGGACCACTTCTGCGGCGCGGCGAGGATGCCGGAAGTCTCCCCGGGGTAGCCGAGCCCGGACTGGCTGCCGATGCCGAACTTGCGCAGATACGAGTGGAGGACCTTGTTCGCCTCGGGCTGGGTGTCCCCGAGCTGGCCGGTGGCCAGGATGGTGCCGATGTTGCTGGACTTGGCGAGGACGCCGTTGAGGGTCAGGTACCAGGTGGCGTGGTCGATGTCGTCCTTGAAGAGCCGGTCGCCGCGGTGGAGCCGGTTGGGGACGGTGACATGGGTGCCGGGGGCTGCCACGCCCTCCTCGAGCACCGCGGCCATGGACATGACCTTGGCGGTGGAGCCGGGCTCGTACGCGTCCTGGAGGGCGGCGTTGCCCATGGCGGCGGAGTCAGCCTGGCTGAGGTCGTTCGGGTCGAAGCCGGGGGCGTTGGCCATGGCCAGCACCTCGCCGGTCTTCGTGTCCTGCACTATCACGTAGCCGCGGTCGGCCCGGGACTTCTTCACCTGCTCGGTGATGGCCTGCTGGGCGGCCCACTGGATGTCCCGGTCGATGGTGAGCTCGATGTCGGCGCCCGGCACGGCCGGGGCGCCGCGGGAGCCGGCGGTCGGCACCTCACGGCCGCCGGACTGCGCGTAGCGGATCTTGCCGTCCTTGCCGGCCAGCTCCTTGTCGAGCATGGACTCCAGGCCGCCCGCGCCGCGGCCCGCGGCGTTGACGTACCCCAGTATCCCGGCGGCGAGTTCGCCGTTCGGGTACACGCGCTTGGTGCTGCGCTCGCTGAGGATGCCGCCGAGCAGGTTGATCCCGTTGCCGCCCTGGGAGGGCCGGGACTTCTGCGCGTAGACCTTCTTCAGGTCCTTGATCTGGTTCCAGACCTGCGGGGTCTGCCGGCGGGCGAGCAGCGCGTAGCGGGACTTGGGGGTGCGCAGCTTCTTCGCCAGCTCGGCGGGCTGCTTGCCGAGGATCGGCGCGAGGAGCGCGGCGGCCTGCTCGGGGGCGTCCGTCCGCTTGCTGTCCTCGGGCGTGAAGAGCTTGGGGTCGGCGGTGATGTCGTACGCGTCGACGCTGGCGGCCAGCGCGATGCCGGCCCGGTCGGTGATCTCGCCGCGGTCGGCGGTGAGCGTGTACTCCTGGTAGCGGTGCTCCTCGGCCTTGGCCGCGTACGCGGCGGCGTCGACGGCCTGGACCTGGAGCAGCCGGACCACGAAGGCCAGCATGACGAGGGTCAGACCGAGCGAGACGAGGCGCAGCCGGGGCCGGGGGCTGCCGAGCTTGATGGTGCGCGCCCTGGGCCGCGGCCGGGGCGCGGGGCGGCCGGCGGGGCGGGC
>NZ_DATCVQ010000342.1:0-1580 GCF_036566765.1 Streptomyces sp. | reverse complement strand
TGGGGCTCCGTGTCGCGCAGCCGGTCGGCGACCGCGGCGTCCTCCGCCTGCCAGGCGTCGAGCCGGTGCTGAAGTTCGCGGTGCCGGGCGTCGTCGACGAGCGCGGCCGCGGCGGCCGCCGGTGTTTCGAACCCGGCGCGGAACGCGGCGTCGGCAAGCCGGTCGTCGGCCTCCTTGAGCCGCTGCGAGGACAGTTCCATGGCCCGTACGGACTCGGCGGCGGCGACGAGGATCGCGATCCGCCGCTCCAGCAGCGTGGCGTTCTCGGCGACGCTCGCGGACTCGCCCCGGCCCAGGGCCGCCTCGGCGTCGAGGGAGGCCCGCTGCCCGTCGAGCGCCTCGCGCCGCGAGGTCCGCGCGGCGACCCGCCGCTCGGCCTCCTGCCGCAAGGCGCCCCGCTCCTCCGACTCCCGCTCCCCCCGCGCCAACGCCTCCCGCCGCGCATGCGTCTCCGCGGCGAGGGCACGGGCTTCGGCGTACTCACGCTCCAACTGCCGGACTTCGCCTTCGAGTTCGGGGACGGCGGGGTCGGCAGGGGTGGAGGAGGACGCGTCCATCGGGTCCGCATCGAGGGTCACGGCCGCAGGGCGGCCGTGGGAGTCCAAGGAGGAAGCGGCAGCCCGCGACGCGGCCGTCAGGCCGCCGCCGGCGGCGGCCGACCCGCCGTGGGAGCCGGAAGAGGACGCGGCCGGCGATTCCGTGCCGGTGCCCTGGGCCGGGATGCTCTTCCCCGCTGCGGCGGGCCGGTGGCCCGTCAGGACCTCCGCCCGGGCCGCGGCCCACGACTCGCGGGTGACCGCGAGGTCGCGCTCGGCCGTCGCGTGGGACTGTTCCGCCGCCGTGAAGGCCTCGTACGCGGCGTCCTCCGTGGCGCGGTCGACGTGGTCGGCCTCGGTGCGGGCGGGCGCGGGGTGGACGGTGGAGCCGCAGACCTGGCAGGGGGCGTCGTCGGTCAGGGCGGCGGCCAGCTCGGCGGCGATGCCGTGGAGGCGGCGGGTCTTGACGTCGAGCCAGGTCTCCTTCGCCGTGTTGCGGGCCTCGCGCGCCGCCGTCAGGAGGGACCCGCCCTCCGTCACCCGCGTCGCCAAGTCGTCCCGGCGGCAGGCCGCTTCGAGGCGGCGTCGGGCGGGTTCCAGGCGGCCCGCGAGGTGTTCGGCGCGGGTCGTCGCCTCCTGCGCGGCGTCGACGCGGTCCTGGAGGACCGTGCGCCGGGTCTCCCAGTCGGCCAGCCACGCGTCCGCGTCCTGCATGGTCTCCTCGTCGGCCCGGGCCTGACGTTCCAGGACCGCCAACTCCTCGCCGATCTCGGCGCTGCGCCGCTCCGCGCGGCGCGCCGCATCGAGCCCGCCGAGCCGCTCGCGCAGCTCGGCCTCCAGGCCCGAGAGCCGCTCCGCGCCTTCGTCGACGAGATCGGGGTGCAGCTCGGACCGGGTCCGTTCCCGGACGGTCGTCGCCGCGCCGTGCGCCCGCTCGGCGTCGTCCCGCAGTTCCAGCGCGGGCGCGACGAGTTCGGCCTTGCGGGCCCGGTCCAGGGCAGCCTGCCAGGCGTCCCGCTCGGGCCGCCGCGCGTCGAGCTCCGC
>NZ_DATCVQ010000341.1:0-2420 GCF_036566765.1 Streptomyces sp. | reverse complement strand
TGCGCCGCCGCGCTGTCTGCGGCGGCGGGAGACCGCGTACGCGGCCAGCGCCCCCGCGCCGCCGAGGACCGCGACGGGCAGGATGTAGTCGCTCGCCTCGATGGCGTCCGCGCCCCCGCCGCCGGGGTCGGCGGGGCCCGGGGTGATGCTGGGGACGGGCACGGGCGCGCCGCCGAGCACGGCGTCGTAGCCGTCCGCCGCGCCGATCGCGGCGCCCGCCCAGTCGTTCTGCCGCAGGGCGGGCTCGATCGCGGTCCGCGCCACGTCGTCGAGCTGGGGGTCGGTGAGCGGGGAGCCTTCGTCCACGGTGTACGCGTACTGGCGGCCCTGCGTCGCGACGGCGAGCAGCACGTCGTCCTGGCCGAGGCCGTTGCGGTCCGCCGTGGCATCGGCCCAACTCTGCGCGGAGCGGCCGGAGAAGTCGCGTACGTAGACGACGAACAGCTGCAGCCGCCGGTCGTCGTAGAGCGTGTCGAGGGCCTCCGCAACGGCGGCCCGGCGCTCGCCCAGGGCGCCTGCCCGGTCGGTGATCTGGCCCTCCCGGGACAGCGTGACGGGGTCGTCGGCCCGAGCGCCGGAGACGGCGGGCACGACCAGCCACCACGCCGCCACCAGCAGCGCGAGAAGGGTTCGGGCGGCTCCTCGGGCGGCTCTTCGCGTCACGTTTCGGAGGTTATGACGGTAGATGTCCCCTCGCGACCGGGCGGGCTCTGCGGAAACCGTGACGGACCGTGAGGCGTCACTGTCAGTAGCCGCCTCTAGGGTGGTGATCGTCTCGACACGGAACCTTGGGGGTCTGGTGCAGGAGCGTGTGCGGAGCTGGTGGCGGCGGGGGCGTTGGGTCGCCCTCGCGCTCGTCCTGCTGCTCGTCGTCCCGCCCGTCGGCGCGTACGCGGCGCTGCGGGTGAACTACGCGGGGGATCTGGCGGACGGCACGAAGTCGCGCGGCAAGGACGCCGTCTGGCTGGGCCACGCCTGGGTCGACGGCCGGAAGAAGGACGCCGACCTGGCCGCCTTCGCCGAGCGGATCCGGGGCACCGGGATACGGGACCTGTACGTGCACGCCGGACCGCTGGAGCACGACGGCACGCTGCCCGCCGACCGGTACCCCCGGGCGAAGTGGCTGATCGACGCCGTGCACCGCACGATGCCCGGGATACGCGTGCAGGCCTGGCTCGGCGACGTCCTGGCCACCGAGGGCCCCGACGGGCTGCGCCTGGAGAAGGCCGGCTCCCGGGCCGCCGTGGTGGCCTCCACCCGGCAGATCCTGGACGCGGGCTTCGACGGGGTCCACTTCGACCTGGAGCCGCTGCACTCCGACGACGCGAACTACCTCTCGCTCCTGGACGACCTCGGCACGCTGACCCGCGCCCGCAAGGCCCCGCTCTCCGTCGCCGCCCACCAGATCGACCCGCTGCCGGCCCTGCACTCCGTGGTGGGCGGGCTGACCGGCAGCGAGAAGTGGTGGTCGCAGGAGTTCTTCGGCCAGGTCGCCCGCCGGGTCGACCAGATAGCCGTCATGTCGTACGACACGTGGATGCCGCTGGAGAGCATGTACGGCGGCTACGTCGCCCAGCAGACCGCGCTGGCCTTGGAGGTCACCCCCGAGGACACCGACCTGCTGATGGGCCTGCCCTTCTTTCACGAGGACGACCTCGGCCACCACGAGTCGGCCGAGACGGTCTCGGCCGCCGTTCGCGGTACCCGGCTCGGCCTGGGGCGCACGGACCGGGACCGGGAGAACTTCGGCGTCGCCCTGTACGTGGACTTCGCCGCGGAGGAGGGCGACTGGGAGGCGTACCGGAGGGACTGGCACTGACACGGAAGCGGCCATTCCGGCAAATTTGGTGATCACTTGGTGATCATTTGGCCTGACGGCCCTGTCTCCTTGACGTGTTCCTGCCCTACGTTCGCGGCATCGCACGCACAGGCACCACCAGGGGGAACCGTGTCCACAGCGGACAGCACGATCACGCACGGCGCAGAGGAAGAGCGGCCGGCGCCGCCCGCCCGGTCGAGAGGGGCCGCCGCGGCGGGCTGGGTGCTCACCCTTGCGCTCAACATCGCCGCGCCGATCGTCACGTACAACATCCTCCGCGACCACGGCTGGAGCGAGTTCGCCGCGTTCCTGGCCAGCAGCGCATGGCCGGTGCTCGACAGCGCCGTCCACCTCGCGTGGCGGCGGCGGCTCGACGAGTTCGCCGTCGTCACCCTGGTGTTCCTGGTGATCACGGCGGCGGTGTCGCTGGTCGGCGCGCAGACCGCACGCGCCCTGCTGGTCAAGGACTCCGCCGTCACCGGGCTGTTCGGGCTGTCGTGCCTGGCCACGCTGCTGGCGCCGCGCCCGCTGATGTTCTACTTCGGCCGCAAGTTCGCCACCGACGGCACCGCGGCCAGTACCGCCTGGTGGAACGGCATGT
>NZ_DATCVQ010000340.1:0-1775 GCF_036566765.1 Streptomyces sp. | reverse complement strand
GCCAGCGGCCGACTGTCGTTGCTGGCGGCCGCGTTGACCTTCCGCGCCACGGCCCTGATCCACGCCGGCCGGTTCGAGGAGGCCGCCACGATCCTCGACGAGGCCGACGCTCTCGGCGCCATGGTCGGCGTGTCGCCCCATCCCGCGAGTGCGGTGGTCCTGGCCGCCTACCGCGGGCGCGAGGAGGAGGCGACGGCCGCCATCG
Organism: Streptomyces sp.; assembly: GCF_036566765.1. GTDB lineage: Bacteria > Actinomycetota > Actinomycetes > Streptomycetales > Streptomycetaceae > Streptomyces. The sequence goes on along the minus strand of NZ_DATCVQ010000340.1, from coordinate 1,570 downwards.
ATGCCGCCGTCAGCGACGCGCGAGCGTCCGGGGTCGGCTGGAACCTGGGGGTGGCGGCGTACAGCCGGGCGGTGCTGTCGAACGGCCTCGGTCGCTACCGCGACGCGCTCGCGGCCGCGCAGGAGGCCATCGAGTTCGAGGACCTGGCCGTGATGCAGTGGGCTCTGATCGAGGTCGTCGAGGCGGCAGCCCGCAGCGGGGCGGACGACGTCGCGGCTACGGGGCGCGACCGGCTCGTCGCACGTACTTCGGTCGTCGACTCGCCGTGGGCACGCGGCACGGCGGCCTACGCCGACGCGTTGACCAACACCTCCGGCGAGGGCGAGAAGCACTACCGCACGGCGATCGACGAGCTCACCTCGGCGGGCATGACGCTGTACGCGGCTCGGGCTCAACTTCTCCTGGGCGAGTGGCTGCGCCGGGAGAACCGTCGCACCGAAGGTCGCCAGCAGCTCCAGGCGGCGCATGAGCTGTTCGCGAGCATCGGCGCCGAGGCCTTCGCCGAGCGAGCGGCCCGGGAGCTCGCGGCGACGGGCGGCGTCGCCCGGACACGTACGCGTGGAGCCGAGGTCGACCTCACCGCTCAGGAGGCCCAGATCGCGCGGCTGGCTGCCGCAGGACGTACGAACCCGGAGATCGGCGCAGTGCTGTTCCTCAGCCCGCGGACGGTCGAGTGGCACCTGCGCAAGATCTTCACCAAGCTCGACATCTCCTCGAGGCGGGAGCTGGCTGCGGCCCTGCGCAACCAGTGAGCCGCCACCGGCCAGGGTGTGCACCAGGGCATCACCCTGGTGCCGGCCGACCACCTGTGCCGGAAGTCTCCTCGTATGCCCGACCGAGCGGGCCCATGAGGAGAAGAGAGACGATGAAGAGACTGCTGCTGGTAGCCGCCGCCGCTCTGCCGCTGGCCGCTGCGCTGACGGCGGTGCATCCCGGCGCCACTGCCGCCGAGACGCCCCCGGCCGTGTCCGACAGAGCAACGCCCCAGAGTGCCGACAGGTGTGTGGCACCCGCGCTCACGCCGCCCAAGGATGCCCGCATCGTGTCGGTCAGTGCCGTACCCAAGCAGGGCGGCACGTTGACCTACCCGCCCCAGCCCGGAGCGTCCGAACCGCCCCCGCCGGTCACCGGCGTCCCGCCCTACTGCCAGGTGGACGTGACGCTCACCCACGGCTCGGCCGGCGACCGGGAGCTGATCCAGGTCTGGCTCCCCGCGACCGGCTGGAACGGCCGCTTCCAGGCCCTCGGCGGCAGCGGCTACCTCGGCGGTGACTTCGGCCCGAGCCTGCCGAGCGCGGTCAAGGCCGGGTACGCCGTCGGCACGACCGACGCCGGTGCGACCCCGACCACCGGCTTCACCGCCGACTGGGCGCTCACCGACGACGGCCAGGTCAACAAGACGGTGCTGAAGAACTTCGCCGAGCGCGGACCGCACGAGCTGGCCGTCCTCGGCAAGGCGATCACGAAGGACTTCTACGGCCGCGCGGCGCACCACGCGTACTGGAACGGCTGCTCGACCGGCGGGCGCCAGGGCTACATGGAGGCCCAGCGACACCCGGGCGACTTCGAC
>NZ_DATCVQ010000339.1:0-33638 GCF_036566765.1 Streptomyces sp. | reverse complement strand
CTTTGAGGTCGAGGCGAATGAGGGCCTCGTCCTCGGCGATGACGACACGGGTCGTCAGCGGCGGGACGTGCGACTTGTCGTCGTCGGCGACGGGCTGGGGCGACTCGGGGGCGGTCACGGGGGCTCCTCGTTGCGGGGCAGATCTACTGCTGCCAGCAGCCTACCTAGCTGCCAAGCCAGCTGGGCACCGGGTAGACTCCCGACGAGCAATCCTGCCGGGTTGGTGGAATGGCATACACGGATGTCTCAAACACATCTGCCTGAGAGGGCTTGCGGGTTCGAGTCCCGCACCCGGCACGTGCGTCACAAGCGGAGGTTCACATTCTCGTGAATCTCCGCTTTTTGCTACGCAGAGGCACGATCACTCACGCAGAGTGTCTCCATGCACTGCCATGGAACAGAAGTACGACAGCGGGCACTGACCCTCCTGCGAGGCGGCGCGAAGAACGCCGACGTCGCCCGGAGGCTCAACGTCCCGCCCGGCACGATCAGTTACTGGAAGCACGAGGATCGCGCGAAGCGCGGAGAGTGCCCAGGCAGGCATCCAACGCCGTGTCCACGATGCGATGGGCGTGAACTCGACGAAGTCGCGTACGCGTACCTGCTTGGGCTCTACCTAGGCGACGGCCACATCGTTCAGAACCGCGCGATGAGGGCTCCAAGCCTCTCTGTCTTCTGCGCTGACGCACACCCGAAGCTCATGGACGAGTGCGAGAAGGCCATGCGTTTGGTGTTCCCCGGGAACTCCGTGTGCAGAGTCCGGCGCGAGGGATGTCGGGAGGTGAAGCTGTACACCAAACATGTCTGGTGCCTCTTCCCGCAGCACGGGCCGGGCAGGAAGCACGAACGGAAGATCGCCCTGGAGGCCTGGCAGCAAGAGATCGTCCACGCCCATCCCTGGAACTTCATCCGCGGGCTCATCCACTCCGACGGTTGCCGGATCACGAACTGGACCACCCGGGTCATCGGAGGTCAGAAGAAGCGGTACGAGTACCCCCGGTACTTCTTCACCAACGTCTCGGACGACATCCGCCGGCTCTACACCGACACGCTCGACAGACTTGGCGTCGAGTGGACGCACTGCACCCGCGCCGGGCGGCACTACAACATCTCCGTCGCCCGCAAAGCTTCCGTCGCGCTCATGGACGCCCACGTCGGGGCCAAGTACTGACCGACCCCGTCAGCCCGTCACCGGGTCGCCGATGTGGTGGACGCGGACCAGGTTCGTCGAGCCCGGGACTCCCGGCGGGGAGCCGGCCGTGATGACGACGATGTCGCCCTTCTTGCAGCGGCCGATCCTCAGGAGTTGTTCGTCCACCTGGGCGACCATCGCGTCCGTCGACTCCACGTGCGGGCCCAGGAAGGTCTCGACGCCCCAGGTGAGGTTGAGCTGGGAGCGGGTGGCCGGGTCGGGGGTGAAGGCGAGCAGGGGGATCGGGGAGCGGTAGCGGGAGAGGCGCTTGACCGTGTCGCCGGACTGGGTGAAGGCGACGAGGAACTTCGCGCCGAGGAAGTCGCCGATCTCCGCGGCCGCGCGGGCGACGGCGCCGCCCTGGGTGCGGGGCTTGCTGCGTTCGGTCAGCGGCGGGAGGCCCTTGGCCAGTACGTCTTCTTCTGCGGCTTCGACGATGCGGCTCATCGTGCGGACCGTTTCGACGGGGTATTTGCCAACGCTGGTCTCGCCGGAGAGCATGACGGCGTCGGTGCCGTCGATGACCGCGTTCGCCACGTCGCTCGCCTCGGCGCGGGTGGGGCGGGAGTTGTCGATCATCGAGTCGAGCATCTGGGTGGCGACGATGACCGGCTTGGCGTTGCGCTTGGCGAGTTTGACGGCGCGCTTCTGGACGATCGGCACCTGTTCCAGGGGCATTTCGACGCCGAGGTCGCCGCGGGCGACCATGATGCCGTCGAAGGCGGCGACGATGTCGTCGATGTTCTCGACGGCCTGGGGCTTCTCGATCTTGGCGATCACGGGAAGGCGGCGGCCTTCCTCGTCCATGATCCGGTGGACGTCCTCGATGTCTCGGCCGGTGCGGACGAAGGACAGGGCGATGACGTCGGCCCCGGTGCGCAGGGCCCAGCGGAGGTCGTCGATGTCCTTCTCGGAGAGGGCGGGGACGGAGACGGCGACTCCGGGGAGGTTGAGTCCCTTGTTGTCGGAGACCATGCCTCCTTCGACGACGACGGTGCGGACGCGGGGGCCGTCGACCTCGGTGACGTCGAGGGCGACGCGGCCGTCGTCGACGAGGATGCGTTCGCCGGGAGTGACGTCGGCGGCGAGGCCGGTGTAGGTGGTGCCGCAGCCGTGGCGGTCCCCTTCCATGGGTTCGACGGTGATGGTGAATTCATCGCCGCGTTCAAGGAGTACGGGGCCTTCGCGGAATCGACCGAGCCGGATCTTCGGGCCTTGAAGGTCGGCGAGAATGCCGACGCTTCGACCGATTTCGTCGGAGGCCTTGCGTACGTGCTGGTAACGCTCCTCGTGCTCGGCGTAACTGCCGTGGCTGAGGTTGAAGCGGGCGACGTCCATTCCGGCTTCGACCAGTGCCTTGATCTGGTCGTATGTGTCGGTGGCGGGGCCCAGGGTGCAGACGATTTTCGCTCGGCGCATGGTTCGACCCTAGGGCTTACCAACGGGTAGGACATGGGCTGGTCATGACTGGCCAACAACCTTTACATGAAAGCTTGTTGACAACTCTTGAATTTGTGCAGACGGCCGCTCTGATGAGCACTTCGCAGTGCCGCGAGAGCACTAGGAGAGATAGCCGCGGAGGCCCTTGGAGCGGGCCGGGTGGCGGAGCTTCGACATCGTCTTGGCCTCGATCTGGCGGATGCGTTCGCGGGTGACGCCGTAGACCTTGCCGATCTCGTCGAGGGTGCGGGGTTCGTCGCCGTCGAGTCCGTAGCGCAGGGTGATCACGCCGGCCTCGCGTTCGGTGAACTCGGCGAGCAGGGTGCGCAGATGGGAGGCGAGCAGGTCGGCGGCGACGAGGTCGACGGCCGACGGGGCGGCGGCGTCCTCGATGAGGTCGCCGAGCTCGCCCTCGCCGGGTTCGTCGCCGAGGGGGGTGTGCAGGGAGATCGGGGTGCGGTCGTAGCCGCGGACCTGGGCGATGCGCTCGGGGGTGGTGTCGAGTGCGGCGGCGATCTCGGCGTCGGTTGGCGCGCGGTCGAGCTCGGCGGTGAGCTCGCGGCGGGTGCGGGCGACCCGGGCGATCTCGTCGGCCATGTGGACGGGGACGCGGATGGTGCGGGACTGGTCGGCGAGGGCGCGGCCGATGGCCTGCTTGATCCACCAGGTGGCGTAGGTGGAGAGCTTGAAGCCCTTGGTGGGGTCGAACTTCTCGATGGCGCGCAGCAGCCCGAGGTTGCCCTCCTGGACGAGGTCGAGGAGGTGGAGGCCGCGTTCGGTGTAGCGCTTGGCGATGGAGACCACGAGCCGGAGGTTGGCCTCCAGCATGTGGTCCTTGGCGCGGCGGCCATCGAGGGAGAGGCGTTCGAGTTCGGGGGTGGGGTTGCCGGTGTCGGCGATCCGCTGTTCGGCGCGGAGGCCGGCCTGGACGCGTTCGCCGAGTTCGATCTCCTGCTGGGCGGTGAGGAGACGGATGCGGCCGATGCGGCGGAGGTAGTCGCGGACGGGGTCGGCGGACGCGACGTCGGCGGTGGTGGAGGAGGGGCGGGTGGCGAGCTGCAAGGGCGGTTCCTTCCAAGGCAGGCGACCCCGTTTTGGGATCGACATAAAATTAGGCTGAACCCATCACTATGTCAAGCATAAATTTATGTCCGACCTATGAGAGGATGGACGGCATGAGTACACCGACCCTGCGGGAGCAGAAGAAGCAGCAGACCCGGCAGGTCATCTCCGACGCGGCGACCTCGCTCTTCGTCGAGCGGGGCTTCGACCGGGTGACGATCGCGGACGTCGCGGCGGCGGCCGGCGTGGCGAAGATGACGGTCACGAACTACTTCCCGCGGAAGGAGGACCTGGTCCTCGATCTGAGCGAGGGCTTCGTCTCGGGCCCGGCCCGCGTGGTGGCCGCGGCGCTGGCGGAGGGAGGGAATCCCGTGGCGGCGCTGCGGGAGGACTATCTGGCGGCGGTGGAGCAGCGGAATCCGGTGATCGGGTTCGCGCCGGCGCCGTTCGCGCGGATGCTGATGGACAGTGCGGTACTGGTGGCACGGCTGCGGGAGTTCCACGAGCAGCGCGAGGCGGCCCTGGCCGCCGTGCTGGCGGCGGACTGGCCGGCGGGCGATGTCACGCCCGAGGCGGTGGCGGCGCAGTGGGGCGGGGCGCTGCGGGTGTTGTTCGGCCGGCTGGTGGAGCGGGTGCTGTCGGGTGCGGACGTGGACGCGGTGGCCGAGGCCCATGCGGCGGAGGCCCGGCGGGTGTTCGACCTGCTGCCGAAGCCGCCGCTCCCCTCCCCCGCGACCTGAGGGCCGCAGGCGCGTCCCACGCCCCACACCTCACACCTCACGCCCCACGCCCCACGTCCCACGTCCCACGTCCCACGTCCCACGTCCCACGCCGTCTACAGCGTCGGCGGGTGCACCGTGAAGCGGGCCGTCACCTCCGCCGACGCCGTCTGGAGCTGGGGTTCCAGGCTGAGCGGGGGCGGGGCCTCGACGGCTTCGGCGGCGAAGGCCATGCGCATGGAGCCGACCGGAGTCGGCGGCATCAGGTCCGTACCGGTGTCGGAGAGTTCAAGGAGGGCGTCGAGGGTGGTGCCGAGGGCGTCGGCGTACTCGCGGGCGCGCTGGACGGCCGCCTGGACGGCGAGACGGCGTACCTGGGCGTGGGCCGGCGAGTCCGGGCGCAGGGCCCACCAGGGGCCGTCGACGCGGGTGAGTTCGCCTTCGGCCAGTCGGGTGGCGAGTTCGCCGAGGGCGGTGAAGTCGGTGAGTTCGGCCGTGAGGTGCACCCGGCCGGTGTAGGCCCGTACCCGCTCGCCGCGTCCGTGCCGGGCGGGCTCGGGGGTGAGGGTGAACGCGCCGGTCTCCAGGCGTTCGACGGCGTCGCCGTACGACTTGATCAGCTCCAGGGCCTCCGCGTTGCGTCGCGTCAGGTCCCGCAGCGTGGCGTCCCGGTCGGCGCCGCGCGCGCCCACGGTGACGCCGATGCGGGCGATCTCGGGGTCCACCTCCAGGCGCGCCTCGCCGCGTACGGTCACGCGCGGCGCCTGGGGCGTGGGTTCGGCGGCGGCTGCGTCGGTCGGCATGTCCGGCTCCCCTCGTACGTACGGCAGAGACTCCAGCTCCTGGGAACACTTTCGCATTCCGTAACCCGGAAGGGGTGTTCCCGCGTGGGCTCCTGAGCCAGAATCTACGCGCGTTGTGCGCCATCGAACCAAGGAGAACCACATGCCGCTGAACCGCCGGACGTTCCTGGAGAGCTCCGTCGCCGTCGGAGCCGGAGCCGCCCTCGCGACGGGTGTCGCGGCCCCCGCGCAGGCCGCGCCCGCGCAGGCCCCGGGACGTCACCCCAAGCGGTACTCCTTCACCGTCATGGGCACCACGGACCTGCACGGCAACGTCTTCAACTGGGACTACTTCACGGACAAGGAGTTCGACGACAAGGCCCACAACGACGTCGGCCTGGCGAAGATCTCCACGCTGGTCACCCAGGTCCGGGAGGCGAAGGGCCGCTGCAACACGCTGCTGATCGACGCCGGTGACACGATCCAGGGCACCCAGCTGTCGTACTACTACGCCAAGGTCGACCCGATCACGCAGGCCGGCGGCCCGGTGCACCCGATGGCGCAGGCGATGAACGCCATCGGCTACGACGCCGCCGCGCTCGGCAACCACGAGTTCAACTACGGCATCCCGGTGCTGCGGAAGTTCGAGGAGCAGTGCGACTTCCCGCTGCTCGGGGCGAACGCGCTGGACGCGACGACGCTGCGGCCGGCGTTCGCGCCGTACAGCATCCACCGGCTGCGCACCCCGCACGGCCGGGACGTGAAGGTCGCGATACTCGGCCTGACGAACCCGGGCATCGCGATCTGGGACAAGGCGAACGTCAACGGCAAGATGGTCTTCCCCGGTCTTGAGGAGCAGGCCGCGAAGTGGGTGCCGAAGCTGCGCTCGATGGGCGCGGACGTGGTGGTCGTGTCGGCGCACTCCGGTTCCAGCGGCACGTCCTCGTACGGCGACCAGCTGCCGTACATCGAGAACGCGGCGGGGCTGGTGGCCGAGCAGGTGCCGGGGATCGACGCGATCCTCGTCGGGCACGCGCACACGGAGATCCCCGAGTACCGGGTGAAGAACAAGGAGACGGGCAAGGACGTGGTGCTGTCCGAGCCGCTCAAGTGGGGTCAGCGGCTCACCCTGTTCGACTTCGACCTGGTGTGGAGCAAGGGCCGCTGGACGGTCGAGAAGGTCGCCGCCCAGGTGCTGAACTCCAACGCGGTGGCGGAGGACCCGGCGATCACGAAGCTGCTCGGTGACGAGCACACCGAGGTCGTGGCGTACGTGAACCAGGTCATCGGCTCCTCGACGGCGGCGATGGCCACGGCCGACGCGCCGTGGAAGGACGAGCCGATCATCGATCTGATCAACCACGTCCAGGCGGAGACGGTGAAGGCGGCCCTGGCGGGCGGCGCGTACGCGGGTCTGCCGGTGCTGTCGCAGGCGTCGTGCTTCTCGCGGACGGCGCGGATTCCGGCGGGCGAGGTGACGATCAAGGACGCGGCGGGTCTGTACCCGTTCGAGAACACCCTGGAGGCGCGTCTGATGACGGGCGCGCAGCTGCGGGAGTACCTGGAGTACTCGGCGAGGTACTACGTCCAGACCCCGGCGGGCGCGCCCGTCGACCCGGCGAAGCTGACGAACGCGGCGGGGACGCCGGACTACAACTACGACGCGGTGTCGGGGCTGTCGTACGAGATCGACATCGCGAAGGCGGCGGGTTCGCGGATCGTGAACCTGTCGTTCCAGGGCAAGCCGCTGGACCCGGCGGCGAAGTTCGTGCTCGCGGTGAACAACTACCGGGCGAGCGGCGGCGGCGCGTTTCCGCATGTCGCGAACGCGCAGCAGCTGTGGGCGAATTCGGACGAGATCCGGAACACGATCATCCAGTGGGTGAAGGCGAAGGGGACGGTCGACCCGGGGCAGTTCGCGTCGGTGGACTGGAAGCTGACCCGGGACGGCGTGCCGGTGTTCTAGGTTCGCCGGACACTGCTGGGCGGTGTCAGGCTTTGTCGGTGAGAGGCGTCAGCTCCGGGCTCTGGGCCGGGATGCGGGGCGCCTCTCGCTGTTCCAGGCCGAAGCTGGTGAAGGCGGTGCGGCGGGGCAGCGGGTAGGGCTCCTTGCCGGTGAGCGAGTTGAGGATGGTGGCGCTGCGCCAGGCGGCGAGGCCGAGGTCGGGGGCGCCGACGCCGTGGGTGTGCTTCTCGGCGTTCTGGACGTAGACGTTGCCGGTGACGGAGTCGTCGAGGACGAGCCGGAACGCGTGGTCGATGCGGGGGCGGCCGGCGGAGTCGTGGCGCAGGTACGGGTCGAGGCCGGCGAGCATGCGGTCGACGGGGCGTTCGCGGTAACCGGTGGCGAGGACGACCGCGTCGGTGGTGAGGCGGGTGCGGGCGCCCTGCTGGACGTGTTCGAGGTGCAGTTCGATCTTGGTGGCGCCGACGCGGCCGGCGGTGCGGACGCGGACGCCGGGCGTGAGGACGGCGTCGGGCCAGCCGCCGTGGAGGGTGCGGCGGTAGAGCTCGTCGTGGACGGCGGCGAGGGTGTCGGTGTCGATGCCCTTGTGGAGCTGCCATTGGCGGGGCACGAGGTCGTTGCGGGTGGGCTCGGGCAGGGCGTGGAAGTAGCGGGTGTAGTCGGGGGTGAAGTGCTCCAGGCCGAGCTTGGAGTACTCCATGGGGGCGAAGGCCTCGGTGCGGGTGAGCCAGTGGATCTTCTCGGCGCCGGCGGGGCGGGCGCGCAGCAGGTCGAGGAAGATCTCGGCGCCGGACTGGCCGGAGCCGATGACGGTGACGTGTTCGGCGGCGACGAGGCGGTCGCGGTGGTCGAGGTAGTCGGCGGAGTGCAGGACGGGGACGCCGGGGGCGTCCGCGAGGGGGCGCAGGGGTTCGGGGACGTACGGCTCGGTGCCGACGCCGAGGACGATGTGGCGGGCGTAGGCGCGGCCGAGGGCCTCGGCCTCGCCGTCGGCGTCGATCTGGGTGAAGTCGATCTCGAAGAGGGTGCGTTCGGGGTTCCAGCGGACGGAGTCGACCTGGTGTCCGAAGTGGAGTCCGGGGAGGAGTCCGCTGACCCAGCGGCAGTAGGCGTCGTACTCGGCGCGCTGGATGTGGAACTTCTCGGCGAAGTAGAAGGGGTAGAGCCGGTCGAGGGAGCGCAGGTAGGCGAGGAACGACCAGGGGCTGGCGGGGTCGGCGAGGGTGACGAGGTCGGCGAGGAAGGGGACTTGGAGGGTGGCGCCCTCGATGAGGAGTCCGGGGTGCCAGTGGAAGGCGGGCCGCTGTTCGAAGAAGGCGGTGTCGAGGCCGCCGGGGACGCCGTGGGCGAGGGCGGCGAGGGAGAGGTTGAACGGGCCGATGCCGATGCCCACCAGGTCGTGGGGGTGCTCGTGGTCGTTCTGGGGGGTGCTGCCGGTCATCGGTCGCTGCTGCCTTCCACGAGGGTCACGAGGGTGAGGATCTGTGCCAGGTCGCCGGGGGTGGTGTGCGGGTTGAGCAGGGTGGCCTTGAGCCAGAGCCGGCCGTCGGCGCGCGCCCGGCCGAGGACGGCGCGGCCGTCGGCGAGGAGGGTGCGGCGGACGGCGGCGACGGAGTCGTCGGCGGCGCCCTGCGGCCGGAACAGGACGGTCGTCAGGGTGGGCCGGGCGTACAGCTCCAGGCCGGGGCTCTGCTCCACGAGGTCCGCCAGGTGCTGTGCCTGCGCCATGCAGGTGTCGACGAGGGCGCCGAGGCCGGTGCGGCCGAGGGCGCGCAGGGTGACGGCGGTCTTGAGGATGTCGGGCCGGCGGGTGGTGCGCAGGGAGCGGCCGAGGAGGTCGGGCAGGCCGGCGTCGGTGTCGTCGTCGGCGTTGAGGTACTCGGCGGTGTGGGCGAGCGGGGCGAGGTCGGCGGTGTCGCGGACGGCGAGGAGGCCGGCGGCGGCGGGCTGCCAGCCGAGTTTGTGCAGATCGAGGGTGACGGTGCGGGCCCGGGCGAGGCCGGTGAGCAGGGCCCGGTGGACGCTGCTGAACAGGAGCGGGCCGCCGTAGGCGGCGTCGACGTGGAGTTCGGCGCCGTGGGCGTCGCACAGGTCGGCGATCTCGGGCAGCGGGTCGATGACGCCGGTGTCGGTGGTGCCGGCGGTCGCGGCGACGAGGAGGGGGCCGGTGAGGTCGGTGAGGGCCTCGTCGAGGGCGACGGGTTCGAGGGCGCCGTTGGGGGTGGGGACGACGACGGGTTCGGGCAGTCCGAGGATCCAGGCGGCGCGGGCGAGGGAGTGGTGGGCGTTGGCGCCGACGACGGCCCGGACGGACCCGTGGCGTTCGCGGGCGAGGAGCAGGGCGAGCTGGTTGGACTCGGTGCCGCCGGTGGTGACGAGCGCGTCGGGGTGGGCGGCCTCGGGGTAGACCTCGGCGGCGAGGGCGGCGGTGACGAGGGCTTCGAGGGCGGAGGCGGCGGGGGCCTGGTCCCAGGAGTCCATGGACGGGTTGAGCGCGGACGCGGCGAGGTCGGCGGCGACGGCGAGCGCGAGCGGCGGGGTGTGGAGGTGGGCGGCGCAGAGGGGGTCGGCGGGGTCGGCGGCGCCGGCGGCGAGCGTGTGCACGAGCAGGCGCAGGGCCTCGCCTGAGCCGTAGCCGTCCTCGGGGAGCGCGTCCCCGAGCTCCTTCCGTACGCGCCGGGCGACGCCCTCGGGCCCCCCGGCGGGCAGCGGCCCGCCCCGCTCGGCGGCGCCGGCGTGGAGGGCGTCGAGCACGGTGTCGAGGAGTGGGCGGAGGGCGTCGGGGCCGGGGGTTCCTCCGGCTAGGGGCGGGGGCGGGTCGGCACGCATGGACGACAGAGTGCCGGGGGTTCTGCCGGTATGTCCGACAGGGCCGAACAGGCAACCCGAACGGGGGACGGGGCCTTGTGCGGGCCCCGCACCCGGGGTACGGGCCGTCGGGTGCGGGTCCGCGGTCGGGTTGTGCCCACCCGTGCCGCCCTGCGGAACGATTGCCCGCAACCGGAGGGCGGCAGGGGGGTTACGCCTCCCGCACTCGCAACGCCCTGGCCACGTCGTCCAACTGGTCGACCAGTTTGCGGCGGAGGGCCGGGGTGAGGTCGCCCGTTGTCAGGTGGGTCTCGCCCGTAGTGAGGGATTGTGCGTCGATCGCGTACGTCGGGAAGGCGTAGCGGCCGGCGGCTTCGGCCATGGCGGGGCCTCGGCGGGCGGCCATGGCCGTGGCGTCCTCGTAGAAGCGGGGGACGTAGTCCTGGACGAGGTCGGTCTGCTCCGGCTGCCAGAAGCCCTGGGCGGTGGCGGTGAAGAGGTAGTTCGAGAGGTCGTCCGACTCGAACATCGCGGACCAGGCGGTCGCCTTCGCCTCCTCCGTCGGCAGGGCGGCGAGGCAGCGGGCCGCGCCCTCCTGGCCGGAAGCGGAGGGGTCGCGGGCGAGTTCGGCCCCGATCGCGGTCTCATCGGTCGCGCCGAGGACGGCGAGCCGGGCGAGGATCCGCCAGCGCAGCTCGGGGTCGAGCTCGGGGCCGCCGTGGACGGTGCCCTCGTCGAGCCAGGAGGCGATCTTCTCGGGGGTGGAGGCGCTCTCGACGAAGGTGCGCACGGCGGTCAGGCGCAGGCCGGGCGCGTCGCCGTCCTCGGTGCGGCGCAGCAGGTCGCGGGCGATCGCGGTGATCGTGGCGAGGGCGGCGGGGCGGTCCTCGGGGCTCGCGTAGCGGTCGGCGATCTGGGTACGGGCGAAGCCCAGTACGCCCTGGACGACGGCGAGTTCGGTCTCCTCCGGCAGGTGCGCGAGGGCGGTCTCCAGGTACTCGGAGGGGGCGAGTTCGCCGTCGCGGACCATGTCGCGCAGGGCGTTCCAGACGACGGCGCGGGTCAGGCCGTCGGGGATGGAGGAGAGCGAGCGCAGGGCCGTCTCCTCCGACACCGCGTCGAAGCGCATCTTGGCGTAGGTCAGGTCGCCGTCGTTGAGCACGACGAGGTCGGGGCGGCGTCCGGCGCGTACCACCACGGAGTCGCCCTGCGGCACGTCGGTCTCGACCCGTTCGCGCAGGACGAGTCGGCCGCCGTCGACCGGGTCGCGGTCGTACGCGCCGACCGTGACGCGGTGCGGGCGGTCGCCGTCCTGGTCGACGGTGAGGTGCCAGTACCCTTCGGCCTCCCCCACCGCGGGCCGCAGGGTGTCCACGCCCGTGGTGCGCAGCCACTTCTCGGCCCAGCCGTGGACGTCGCGGTCGGTGGCGGAGGCGAGGTTGTCGATGAAGTCGGCGAGGGTGGCGTTGCCGAACTTGTGCCGCTTGAAGTGGGTGTTGATGCCGGCGAGGAAGTCCTTCTCCCCCATCCAGGCGACGAGCTGGCGCAGCGCGGACGCGCCCTTGGCGTACGAGATGCCGTCGAAGTTGAGCAGCGCGGAGGCGGTGTCGGGGACGGCGTCGGGGTCCGGGGCGACGGGGTGGGTGGAGGGGCGCTGGTCGGCGTCGTAGCCCCAGCCCTTGCGCGTGGTGCCGAAGTCGATCCAGGTGTCGGGGAAGCGGTCGGAGCAGGCCTCGTCGACGGTCTGGAAGCCCATGTACTCGGCGAAGGACTCGTTCAGCCAGATGTCGTCCCACCAGCGCAGGGTGACCAGGTCGCCGAACCACATGTGGGCCATCTCGTGGGCGATGACCATGGCGCGGGTCTGCCGCTCGGTGACGGTGACGGCGGAGCGGAACACGAACTCGTCGCGGAAAGTGACGAGACCGGGGTTCTCCATGGCGCCCGCGTTGAACTCGGGGACGAAGGCCTGGTCGTAGGAGTCGAAGGGGTACGGCTCCTCGAACTTCTCGTGGTAGCGGTCGAACAGGTCCTTGGTGATGTCGAGGATCTCGTCGGCGTCCGCGTCCAGGTACGGGGCGAGGGAGCGGCGGCAGTGGATGCCGAAGGGCAGGCCGGCGTGCTCGGTGCGGACGGAGTGCCAGGGGCCGGCGGCGACGGCGACGAAGTACGTGGAGAGCAGCGGGGTGGGCGCTGCCTTCCAGCGGCCGTCGTCCTGCTGCTCGGTGACGGTGTTGGCGAGGACGGTCCAGCCCTCGGGGGCCTTCACCGTCAGCTCGAAGACGGCCTTCAGGTCGGGCTGGTCGAAGGCGGCGAAGACGCGCTGCACGTCGTCCATGAACAGCTGGGTGTAGACGTACGCCTCACCGTCGGTGGGGTCCGTGAACCGGTGCATGCCCTCGCCGGTGCGCGAGTACCGCATCGACGCGTCGATCCGCAGCTCGTGCTCGCCCTCGGTCAGCCCGGTGAGGGGCAGCCGGTTCTCCGCCAGCGCCGCGGGGTCGAGCGGCGCGCCGTCGAGGGTGGCGGAGCGCAGGGTGACCGGCTTCAGCTCGACGAAGGTGTCCCCGGGGGTGCGGGCGGTGAACCGGATCAGGGTGGTGGAGTCGAAGGTCTCGTCTCCGGTGGTGAGGTCGAGCTCCACGGCGTAGTGGTGGACGTCGAGGAGCTGGGCACGGGTCTGCGCTTCGTCGCGCGTCAGTACGGACATGGGGCCCATGCTGCCTGATGGGGTGCGGGCGGGGCAGGGGGTGGCGGGGGTTCCGCTCTGGGCCGAGCCGCCGCCCCTTGCCCCTCGGCCTGCCCCTCGGCCTGCCCCTCAGGCCAGGCCCGATCCCGTCAGGTGTGCGAAGGCCGCCGTGATGCCGGGGCGGTCGTAGCCCGCGGGGCCCTTGGCTCCGCTGGAGAGCAGGGCGGTCAGCAGCAGCCTGGCCTTGACCGGGTCCAGCGGGCCCGCGGGGACGAGGCCGCGGTGCAGTACGTCGTACTCGGAGCCGGGGCCGCGGTAGGTGTGGGAGAGCGTCGCGCCCGCGCCGGTACGGGAGGCGAGGACGACGGGGATGCGGGCGGCCAGCGCCTCCAGGGGCTCGACCAGCCAGGTCGGGACGTGTCCGGCGCCGAAGGCGGCGACGACGAGGCCGTCGAAGCGGTCGTCGACGGCGTCGAGCAGCTCGCCGCGGTCGCCGAGCGACAGGGTGAGCAGGGCGACCCGTACGTCCGGGTCCAGGCTCAGCGGGTGCGTGGTCGTCGTGGCGGCGGGGCGCAGCAGGATCCGCGGGACGCCCTCGACGACGTGCCCGAGCGGGCCCGCGCCGGGCGAGGCGAAGGTGGCCACGGAGGTGGTGTGCGTCTTGCGCACGTGCCGGGCGGCGTGGATCTCGTCGGCGAGGACGACGACGACTCCGAGGCCGCGGCAGCGCGGGTCCCCGGCGACGGCGATCGCGGCGGCGAGGTTGGCGGGGCCGTCCGCGCCGGGCAGGTCGGGGCGGCGCATCGCACCGGTGACCGCGATCGGCTCCTTCGTCTCGCACAGCAGGTCGAGCAGGAAGGCCGTCTCCTCCAGGGTGTCGGTGCCCTGGACCACGACGACGCCGGATCCGGCCGCCACCGTCGCGCGCACCTCCTCCGCCAGCGCGTGCAGGTCCGCGAGGGACAGCGAGGAGCTGGGCAGCCGGCGGAAGTCCCGCAGGTCGACGTCGGCGCCGCCGACGACCTCCGCGCCGGACATCCGGCTCGCGTCGCCGCCGCGCGCCGAAATGGTCCCGCCGAGCGTGAAGACGGTGACGCGGCCCATCAGTGAGCTCCCTCGGGGGTGGCGGAACCGGCAGCGGCGGAAGCCCCTGCCTCCGCGCCCGCCGTGTCCGCGATCGTCTCGTGGTGGCGGATGACCTCGGCGATGATGAAGTTCAGCAGCTTCTCGGCGAAGGCCGGGTCGAGCTTTGCGCTCTCCGCCAGCTCGCGCAGCCGGGTGATCTGGCGGGACTCGCGCGCCGGGTCGGCCGGCGGAAGGTGGTGCTGGGCCTTCAGGACGCCCACCTGCTGCGTGCACTTGAAGCGCTCGGCGAGCATGTGAACGACCGCCGCGTCGATGTTGTCGATGCTCTCGCGCAGCCGGGTCAGCTCGGCCCGTACGGACTCGTCGATGTCGCTCATGAGCAGCGAGCCTAGCCCGATCACCCGGCGATCGTGGGCGGGTGATCGGGATCCGGGATGCGGTCGCTCCAGCCGCCGGGCACCACACGGCCCTGCTGCTCGCGGAAGCGGATGGGCGCGGTCCCCACCCTGCGGGTGAACAGCCGGGAGAAGTACGCCGGATCGTCGTAGCCGACCCGCCGGGCGACGGCGGCGACGGGCAGCTCGGTGGCGGCGAGGAGTTCCTTCGCCCGGCCTAGCCGGACGGTCAGCAGGTAGTCCTTGGGGCTGCAGCCCGCCGCCCGGCGGACGGCGGTACGCAGCTCGGACGGGGTCATGCCGTGCCGGGCGGCGTGCTCGGCGACCGACAGGGACTGGAAGGCGTCGCGGGCCAGGGCGGTGAGGACGGGGTCGCCGTCGGCGTTGGTGTCGGCGCGGGCGCGGCGCAGCGCGACGAGGAGCTCGTGGACGGCGGCGGCGGTCTCGACCTCCAGGAGCGGGTTGCCGCGCCGGGCGGCCCTGGCGATGCGGCCGATGGCGCTGCGCGCGCCGGCCGCGTCGGCGAGGGGGACGACGGGGCGGTCGGGCTCGATGTAGCCGAGTTCGGCGTACGTGGCGGTGGCCGGCCCGGCGAAGTCGACGAAGGCCTCGTCCCAGCCGGCGCCGGGGTCGGCGGAGTAATGGTGCGGGACTCCGGGGGTGAGCCAGATCAGGGCGGGGGCGGTGACGGTGGTGCGCCGGCCGTCGGGTCCGCGGTACCAGCCGCTGCCGGCGCTGACGACGACGGCGACGTGGTGGTCGAGGGTGCGCGGGCCGACGGTGGGCAGCGCGCCGTGCTGGAGGCCGACGCCGAGGCAGACCAGGCCCAGGCGGTGGTGGACCGGGCCGGGCGTGAAGTAACGCATCCAGGTGTGGTACATCCGGCCCCGCCTCTCCTCGCAGGTCTGTTCTCGCAGGTCCGCGCTCGTACGCTCGCACGCCCGCACACCCGTACGTCCGTACGCTCTTACGTCCAAACAGCGCCGATCTTTGTCCATGGACCCGTCCTCCGCCAGAGGGCGAAGGTGGCCCCATGAGCGAGTTCACGGTGGGTGACACGGAGTTTCTGCTGGACGGGCGGCCGGTGCGGCTGCTGTCGGGGGCGCTGCACTACTTCCGGGTGCACGAGGACCAGTGGGAGCACCGGTTGGGGATGCTCCGCGCGATGGGGCTCAACTGCGTGGAGACGTACGTGCCGTGGAACCTGTACCAGCCGGCGCCGGGCCGGTACGGGGACGTGGCCGCGCTCGGCCGGTTCCTGGACGCCGTCGGCCGGGCGGGCATGTGGGCGATCGTGCGGCCCGGTCCGTACATCTGCGCGGAGTGGGAGAACGGCGGGCTGCCGCACTGGCTCACCGGCCCCCTGGGGCGGCGGGTGCGGACGGACGACCCGGAGTTCCTGGGCCCGGTGACGGACTGGTTCCGGCGGCTGCTGCCGCAGGTGGCCGAGCGGCAGATCGACCGGGGCGGTCCGGTGGTGCTGGTGCAGGTGGAGAACGAGTACGGGAGCTACGGCTCGGACGCCGGCTATCTGCGCCGGCTCGCGGACCTGCTGGTGGAGTGCGGGGTGACGGTGCCGCTGTTCACGTCGGACGGGCCCGAGGACCACATGCTGACGGGCGGATCGGTGCCGGGGGCGCTGGCGACGGCGAACTTCGGCTCGGGCGCGCGGGAGGCGTTCGGAGTGCTGCGCCGGCACCAGCCGCGCGGGCCGCTGATGTGCATGGAGTTCTGGTGCGGCTGGTTCGACCACTGGGGCACGGAGCACGCGGTGCGGGACGCGGCGGAGGCGGCGCAGGCGCTGCGGGAGATCCTGGAGTGCGGGGCCTCGGTGAACGTCTACATGGCGCACGGCGGGACGAGCTTCGGCGGCTGGGCGGGCGCGAACAGGGCGGGCGAGCTGCACGAGGGGGCGCTGCGACCGACGGTCACCTCGTACGACTACGACGCGCCGGTGGACGAGCAGGGGCGGCCGACGGAGAAGTTCTGGCGGTTCCGCGAGGTGCTCGCGGCGTACGCGGACGGGCCGTTGCCAAAGGTGCCGGGGCCGCCGGCGCGCCTCGCGTCGCCGGTGTCGGGGGCGGCGGCCGAGTGGGCGCCGCTGCCCGAGGTGCTGGAGGGGCTCGGCGACGAGGAGCGGGGCGCGCCGCTGCCGCCGTCCTTCGAGGAGCTGGGCGTGGACCGGGGCCTGGTGCGGTACCGGGTGGAGGTGCCGGGGCCGCGGCAGCCGTACCCGCTGTCGGTGGCGGGGCTGCGGGACCGGGCGGTGGTGTACGTGGACGGGGTCCTGGCGGGCGTGCTGGACGCGGAGGACGCGGTGCTGCCGGAGCCGGTGGCGGGCCCTGCGACGGTGGAGCTGTGGGTGGAGTCGCTGGGCCGGGTCAACTACGGGCCGCGGCAGGCGGAGCCGAAGGGGATCACCGGCGGGGTACGACACGAGCGGCAGTACGTGCACGGGGTACGGGCGCGGGGGCTGCGGCTTGACGCGTTCGGCGCGGAGGCGGTCGCGAAGCTGCCGTTCGGGCCGGTCGCGCAGGGCGGCGGGCCGGGCCTGTACCGGGCGACGGTGCAGATCGCGAGCGGCGGCGTCGGCGATGCGTCGCTGACGCTGCCCGGTTGGACCCGCGGCTTCGCGTGGGTGAACGGCTTCTGCCTGGGCCGGTACTGGAGCGTGGGCCCGCAGGATGCGCTGTACGTACCGGGCCCGGTGCTGCGGGAGGGCCCGAACGAGGTGTGGGTGCTGGAGCTGGAGGGCGGGGCGGGGGCGGGGGTGGAGCTGGCGTGACGGGCCCCAGGGGTCGCGGGGATCGGCCCGCCCTCTGACGCGCCCCGGGGGCGGACCGTACAGATCCGGCCCGCCCCCGGTCTTGCGCAGTGTGCCGCTACGACGTCACGCCGTCGCTACGACGTCACAGAGTCGCGGCCGCCGACTTGATGGCGGAGGCGAAGGTGGACACCTCGGAGTAGACGCCGGGGTAGCCCGCCCGCGCGCAGCCCTCGCCCCAGCTCACGATGCCGACCTGGATCCAGGCGCCGGCGCTGTCGCGGCGGAACATCGGGCCGCCCGAGTCACCCTGGCAGGTGTCGACGCCGCCCTCGTTGTAGCCGGCGCAGATCTCCTCGCCGGGGACGAGGGAGCTGCCGTACGCCGCCTGGCACTCGGCGTCGGAGACGAACGGCACGGTCGCCTTGCGCAGGTACCGCTGCTGCGCGCCGCCCTCACGCGTGGCGCCCCAGCCGGCGACGGTGAACGTGCCGTTGTTGTACGCGGTCGTCTCGGCGATCTTGAGCGTCGGCACCGAGGTGATCGGCGAGGCGAGCTTGATCAGGGCCCAGTCCTTGCCCTGCCCGTTGTAGCCGGGGGCCTGGTGGACCTTGGTGGACTTGACCTTGATGGCGCTGCTGCTGCGCAGGTCGACGACCCCGGCGGTGGCGGTGATGCTGGTGTTGGGGCCGGATCCGTCCACGCAGTGCGCGGCGGTGAGGACGACCGTCGGGGTGATCAGCGAGCCGCCGCAGCCCATGGAGAGCCGGACCATCCAGGGGAACTCGCCCTGGGCGGCGCGGGTGCCGCCGACGACCGGCATGGTCGCCGCGGTGGCGGTGGAGGTGGGCTGGAGGCTGACCGCGGCGAGGACGACCGCGCCGGCCGCGACGGCTCTCTGCAGGAAACGCACAAACGTCTTCTTCAACTGACTGCCTTTCGTGGGGGGTTGTTCCATGCGTTGCTCCATGCGCGCACCCATCGGATGGCATGAGCTCGTCAAGGTGCGGTCCGATTGTGGAGACCGGGGTACGGGGCTCACAAGACCGCCTTTTCGGCCATGAGGACGTGCGGGGCCCGCACGTAGAGTTGAGGGGGCGAGGACACGCGGAGGGGGTGCCGATCGTGGCGAACGGTAGCGAAGTCGTACGCGGATTCCCGCACCTCGACACGGTGCACGGCGCGATCACCGCGCTCTACAAGCGCCTTTCGGCGGACGGCGTGCTGGCCTACGCCGGCAGCGTGGCCCCGGCGGACGTGGCCCTCGGCGACGACGAGGACCTCCATCTGGGGACCCAGCGGGTGGCCAGGGCCCTGGTGCGGCACCTGCGGCTGCCGGAGGCGCGGATGGTGGTGAGCTTCCGGGCGATGGAGCATGCCGCGTCCGTCGAACTGGCCGCCGGGCCGGAGTACTTCATCGAGCTGAACGATAGGTTCCGCCGCCATCGCCGGGACATCGGCGCGGCGCTCGCCCACGAGATCACCCATGTGCTGCTGCACCGGCTCGCCCTCGCCTTCCCCGGGCGGCGGGAGAACGAGCTGCTCACCGACACGGTGACCGCCTACCTGGGCGCGGGCTGGCTGCTGCTCGACGCGTTCCGCGAGGACGAGCTGACCAGCCAGAAGCTCGGCTATCTGACGCCGGAGGAGTTCGGGTACGTGCTGGCCCTGCGGGCGGAGGTCTTCGGCGAGGACCCCTCCCCCTGGTTCACCAGCCCGCAGGCGTACGAGGCGTACGCCCGCGGCCGCGACCGGGCGCAGCGCGAGGCGCGCCGGCCGCCGCTGGCGGGGGCGGGCTGGGCGCGCCGGCACCGGTACGTGAAGGAGCGCCGGCACGGCCGGGCGGGGCCGGACGCGCCGTACGCCTTCGAGGGCGCGGGGGCGTCGCTGCGGGTCTCGTTCGACTGCCCGACCTGCTGGCAGCGGATCCGGATCCCGGCAGCGGGGCGACCGGTGCGGGCGCGGTGCGGACTGTGCCGGAGCCTCCTGGACTGCGAGCCGTAGAGAGGGGGGTCGGCGGATTTGGCGAACGGGGGCTTCGCGGGGGATCGTCAGTGTATGGACGATCTGTTCGAGGCCGTGTACGCGGGGGACGACGACGCCCTCGTACGGCTGCTGCGCTCCGGGGCTCCCGCCGACGCGGCCGACGAGGACGGGCAGACCGTCCTCTATCTCGCGGCGCTGCAGAACCGGCAGGGCGCGGTCCGCATCCTGCTGGCGGCCGGGGCGGATCCGGAGCGGAGCAGCGGGCAGGACGCCGGGGACCTGCCGTTGTGCGGGGCGGCGTGCGGCGGGCACACCGAGGTGGCGCGGGCGCTGCTGGCCGCGGGCGCGGGGGCCGACCGGCAGGAGGCGTACGGCTTCACGGCCATGGCCTGGGCGGTCCGGCAGGGGCACGCCGACACGGTGCAGGCCCTCCTGGAGCACGGCGCGGATCCGAACCTGCCGGGGCCCGACGGGCTGCCGCCCTTGGTCGCGGCGGCGCGGCGGGGCTCGACCGGATGCGTGCGGGCGCTGCTCGGCTTCGGCGCGGGCCCGGTGGAGGACGCGCTGCGCGAGGCGCGGCACTGGCTGGGCGTCGACGTCGAGGCGACGCTGCTGCGCTCGCTGACGGAGATGTACGGGGCGGGGTACGAGTCCGTGGTGCGGCGGGTCCCGGAGGACGGCGGGATCACCGTGATCGTCGAGCTGCTGCGGGAGGACGGGGCGCCGCTGGCGGGGAACGAGCAGCAGACCGGGCACGCGGCGGTCGTCACGCTGCTCGAGGGCGAGCTGGGGCTGCGGACGTCCTTCGAGGAGCTGGCGGAGCGGGCGCTGCGGTGCGGGGACCCGGAGCTGGACGACTGGACGGAGTCGGTGGCGGCGCTGTGGCGACGCGGCGACGAGGAGACGTTCCGGGCGGCGGCCGCGTACTGCGGGGCGGCGGGGGACGAGCTGCGGCAGGCGTTCGGGGCGAGCGTCCTCGGCCAGCTGCGGGAGTTCGCGCCGCGGGCGCTGCCGCTGCTGCGGGAGCTGTCCCGTGAGGCGCGGGACGGTGCGCTGGTGGAGTCGGTGGTCGCGGGCCTCGGCCAGTTCGCGGACCCGGCCGCTCTGCCGGAGATCCTGCGCCACGCCGGCCACCCCGACCCGGACGTCCGCCGCCGCGTCGCCGTGGCGGCGACCGGCCTGGTCCCGGAGGGCGACGCCCGCGCGGTCGACGCCCTGGTCGCCCTGAGCCGCGACGCGGACACGGGCGTACGCGACTGGGCCACGCTGGCCCTGGCAGAGGTCCCCGGAGACACCCCCGCCGTCCGCGAGGCCCTGGCAGCCCGCCTCGCCGACCGAGACCCGGACACCGCAGCCGAAGCCGCCCGAGGCCTGACCATCCGCCAGGACCCCAGAGCGGTGGACACCCTCCTGCGCCTCCTCTCCACCGAACCCCCGGAGAGCGCCGCCCGAGACACGGCCCTGGCCGCCCTGGAGTTCGTCCAGGACCCGCGGCTGCGCGCCCGCCTGGAGTGGACTACGCCGCGCTGACGTGGTCGGACCGGGCCCGCCCCCGAACGCGGGGGCGGGCCCTGTGCGTTACGCCGACGCCGCCCGCCGCGGCAGCGCCAGCGCGAGGAGCGCCGCGGCGACGTACGACGCCAGGACCCAGCCCATCGCCGCGTCCACCGACCCCGCCGAGAAGAACGCCGTGCCCACCACCGCCGCCCCCAACGCCCCGCCGAACTGCTGGGCCGTCGTGAAGATGCCCGACGCCCCGCCCGCCAGCTCGCTCGGCGCGGTCGACAGGACGATGTTGACCAGCGGGACCACCAGCAGCCCGAGCCCCGCTCCCGCGACGACCAGGCCCGGCACCATCGGCCACGCCGCCGTGTGCACCGCCGCCGCACCGTCCATCGCGGCCCAGACCCAGCCGAAGCCGCCCGCCATCGCCACCGCGCCCGCCACCGGGACGATCCGGCCGAGCCGCTCCGCCAGCGGGTCCGCCGCCGGCGCGGTCAGGAAGCCGCCCGCCGAGAACGCCAGCATCAGCACGCCCGCCTGCAGCGGCGCGTACCGCTGACCGCCCTGCAGCCAGATCGCGTACACCAGGAAGAACCCCTGCATCCCGAGCGCGAACAGCAGCTGCACCGCCAGCCCGTACGAGAAGGCCCGCACCCGGAACATCCGCCCCGGCAGCACCGTCCGACGCCGCGCCAGCGCCGCGATCGCCAGGACGCCCGCACCCATCAGCGCCCAGCCCCACACCGGCCAGCCGTACTCCCGCCCCTGCACCAGCGGCAGCACGATCGCGACGAGGCCGCCCGCGAGGACCAGGCTGCCGATCAGGTCGGGCCGCGCCCCGGACCGCTCCCGCGTCGCCGGCACGACGACCGCCGCGAGGACCGCCGTCACCGCCGCGACCGGCACGTTCACGAGGAAGACGCTGCGCCAGCCGAGGCCGAACAGGTCCGCGTCCGTGAGCACCCCGCCGAGCAGCAGTCCGACCGCCGAGGCGAAGCCGGCCACCGCGCCGTACAGCCCGAAGACCTTCCCGCGCTCCTTGCCCTGGAAGAGGCTGTGGAACGAGCCGAGCACCTGCGGCATCAGCACCGCCGCCGCGACGCCCTGCACCGCCCGCGCCGCGATCAACTGGCCCGGCGTCTGCGCGATCCCGCACATCAGGCTCGCGAGCCCGAAGCCGACGGTCCCGCTGAGGAAGAGCGCCTTGCGGCCGTACCGGTCGCCGAGGCGTCCGGCGACGATCAGGGTCGCCGCGAAGCCGAGCAGGTACGCGGAGACCGTCCACTGCAGCGCGCTCTCCGACGCGCCGAGGTCCTGCCCGATGGACGGCAGGGCGACGTTGACGATCGTGACGTCCACCAGGTCCATCAGCGCGGCGACCATCATCACGACGGCGGCCGCCCAGCGGCGCGGATGGTCGAGCGCGCCGCCGGCGGGTGGGGTTTCGACGGTTGTGGTGGTCATGGCGCGGCCCTCCGAAGGTCCGGATTTATTTCGTTCGACCTAACGAAATAAAAACTGACACGGATCCGCCCGTGATCGCAAGTCCTTCGTTCGACCGAACGAAATATTTGTGAGAACCTGCTGCCATGAGCGAGCAGAGCCCCCGCCGCGCCAAGGTGATCGCCGCCCTCACCGAAGTCGGCCGCGACTCCAGCGCCGCGTCCGTCGCCTTCCACACGGCGATCGCGGCGAAGCTGGACCTCGGCGCGTCCGAGACGAAGACGCTCGACCTCCTCGAGCGGCACGGCGCCCTGACCGCGAAGGAACTCGCCGAGCACTCCGGCCTCGCCCCCGCCTCGGTGACCGGCCTCGTCGACCGTCTGGAGCGCAAGGGCTTCGTGCGCAGGGTGAAGCACCCGACGGACAAGCGCCGGGTGCTCGTCGAGCCCCGCCCCGAAAAACTGGCGGAGATCGCCCCGATGTTCGAGGACTGGGGCCGTGAAGTGCATGAACTCTACGAGGAGTTCAGCACGGAAGAATTGGAGACGATCACCCGCTTCCTGACGGGCGCGACATCCCGCCAGCGCGCCGCGACGCGGCGACTCACCGAGTAGCGCTCACCGCAATCCCCCCGTCACGACGCCCCGCACACCGCCCTCCCGGCCACCTCGCCACGACGCCCCGCACACCGCCTTCCCGGCCGCCTCCTCACGACGCCCCGCACACCGCCCCCCCCGGCCACCTGGTCATGACGCCCCATACACAGCCCCCGGCTCCCGTGCCCCCGCCAGCAGCTTCAGCGTCGTCTCCCCGGCCTCAGTCGGAGTCCACCGGCCTCCGCGGTCCGCCGTCGGGCCCGCGTGCCAGCCCTCCATGACCGTGATCCGGCCGCCCTCCGCCTCGAAGACGCGCCCCGTCACCCCCGCCGAGGCGGCCGAGCCCAGCCACACCACCAGCGGCGACACGTCCTCCGGCGCGCCCTCCAGGCCGCCGAAGACCTCCTCGGTCATCCTCGTCCGGGCCGCCGGGGCGATCGCGTTGACCTGGACCCCGTACCGCCCCATCTCCGCCGCCGCGACCAGCGTCAGCCCGACGATCCCCGCCTTGGCCGCCGCGTAGTTGCCCTGGCCGACACTCCCCAACAGGCCCGCCCCGGACGTCGTGTTGATCACCCGCGCGGTCACCTCGCGCCCCGCCTTCGACGCCGCGCGCCAATGCGCCGCCGCGTGCTTGAGCGGCAGGAAATGGCCCTTCACATGGACCCGCATGACCGCGTCCCAGTCGTCCTCCTCCAGGTTGACCAGCATCCGGTCGCGCAGAAAACCCGCGTTGTTGACCAGGGTGTCGAGCCGGCCGAAGGCGTCGAGCGCGGTCGCCACCAGCGAGGCGGCCCCCTCCCCCGTCGCGACGTCGCCGCCGTGCGCGACCGCCTCGCCGCCCGCCGCGCGGATCTCCTCGACGACGAGGGCGGCCGGGCTGTCCGGCCCGGGCCGTCCGTCGAGCCCGACCCCGAGGTCGTTCACCACCACCTGCGCGCCCTCGGCGGCGAACGCCAGGGCGTGCGCCCGGCCCAGTCCCCGCCCCGCGCCCGTCACGATCACGACCCGTCCGTCGCAGATTCCCATTCCAGCTCCCCTGTCTCGTGAACTCGGTGGCACTCAGCCCTGCTTGTTGACCGTCGCCGCATCCAGGAACGCCGGACGCTCGCCGCCCCCGTGCACCAGCAGCGAGGCCCCGGAGACGTACGCCGCCCGGTCGGAGGCCAGGAACACGGCGGCCTCGCCGACGTCGGCCGGTTCGGCGAGCCGGCCCAGCGGGACGGTCCGGGCGACGGCGGCGACCCCGTCCTCGTCCCCGTAGTGCAGGGACGACAGTTCGGTGCGGACCATGCCGAGGACGAGCGTGTTGACCCGTACCTCCGGCGCCCATTCGACGGCCATCGAACGGGCCAGGTTCTCCAGGCCGGCCTTGGCCGCGCCGTACGCGGCGGTGCCCGGCGAGGGCCGCGCGCCGCTGACGCTGCCGATCATCACGACCGAACCGCGCGCGGCCCGCAGATGGGGATGGGCGGCGAGGGTGGCGGTCAGCGGCGCGATGAGATTGAGCCCGAGGACCCGTGCATGCCGCTCGGCATCCCCCTCCCCCAGCAGCCGGTACGGCGTCCCGCCCGCGTTGTTGACGAGCACGTCGAGCCGCCCGTACGCCTCCGCGACCCCGGCGAAGAAGTCCCGTACCGCCCGCTCGTCGCGCAGGTCGAGCGGCCGGAACTCGGCCTGTCGGCCCGCCTCTTCGAGCGGCGCGTCCGGCGGCCGGCGCGCGCAGACGACGACCCGCGCGCCGGCCCGCAGAAAGGCCCGGGCGATGCCCGCGCCCACGCCGCGCGTGCCGCCGGTGACGACGGCGACCCTCCCGTCCAGCTCCATTCGCTGCTACCTTTCGTCGCCAAGCAGTCACCTAACAAATGTTTGGTGGAAAGGTAGCTGATCCGCTCATGGGTGTCTCCACCTCAAGCCCGGACAAGGGCGTCGCCCTCGTCACCGTCGACTTCCCGCCCGTCAACGCGCTGCCCGTACGCGGCTGGCACGAACTCGCCGACGCCGTCCGCGCGGCCGGCCGCGACCCCGAGAACCGCTGCGTGGTCCTGGCCGCCGAGGGCCGCGGATTCAACGCGGGCGTCGACATCAAGGAGATGCAGCGCGAGCACGGCTCCGGGCGGCACTCGGCGCTCATCGGCGCCAACCACGGCTGCGCGGACGCGTTCGCCGCGGTGTACGAGTGCGAGGTCCCGGTCGTCGCCGCGGTGCAGGGCTTCTGCCTGGGCGGCGGGATCGGCCTGGTAGGCAACGCCGACGCGATCGTCGCCGCCGAGGACGCGACCTTCGGGCTGCCGGAGCTGGACCGGGGCGCGCTCGGCGCCGCGACCCATCTGGCCCGGCTCGTCCCGCAACACCTGATGCGAGCGCTGTACTACACCTCGCGCACCGCCACCGCCGCCGAGCTGCACGCGCACGGCTCGGTCTGGAAGGTGGTCCCGCGCACCGAACTGCTCGATGCCGCCCTGGAGTTGGCGGCCGAGATCGCACGCAAGGACGGCTACCTGCTCCGCCTTGCGAAGGCCGCGCTCAACGGCATCGACCCCGTCGACGTGCGCCGCAGCTACCGCTTCGAGCAGGGCTTCACCTTCGAGGCCAACCTCAGCGGAGTCGCCGACCGCGTCCGGGAGACGTTCGGGAAGGAGCGAGAGGCATGACCGACAAGACCATGACACCCGACGAGGCCGTGTCGCGGCTGCGCAGCGGGATGACGATCGGCATCGGCGGCTGGGGCTCCCGCCGCAAGCCGATGGCCCTGGTCAGGGCGCTGCTGCGGTCCGAGGTCCGGGACCTCACGGTGATCTCGTACGGCGGCCCCGACGTCGGCCTGCTGGCCGCCGCCGGCCGGATCCGCAAGCTCGTGGCGGCCTTCGCCACCCTCGACTCGATCCCCCTCGAACCGCACTTCCGCGCCGCCCGCGAGCGCGGCGCCTTCGAACTGACCGAGATCGACGAGGCGATGTTCATGTGGGGCCTGCACGCGGCCGCCAACCGCCTCCCGTTCATGCCGGTCCGCGCCGGGCTCGGCTCGGACGTGATGCGGGTCAACCCGAACCTCAAGACGGTCACTTCGCCGTACCCCGACGACGCCGGCGTGCACGAGGAGTTCGTCGCCGTGCCCGCGCTGCGCATGGACGCCGCCCTCGTCCACCTCAACCGGACGGACCGGCTCGGCAACGGCCAGTACCTGGGCCCGGACCCGTACTTCGACGACCTGTTCTGCGAGGCCGCCGACACCGCTTACGTGTCCTGCGAGCGGATCGTCGAGACCGCCGAGCTCACCAAGGACGCGCCGCCGCAGTCGCTGCTGGTGAGCCGGCACTCCGTCACCGGCGTCGTCGAGGCCCCGAACGGCGCGCACTTCACCTCCTGCGTCCCCGACTACGAGCGCGACGAGCCGTTCCAGAAGCTCTACGCGACCACCCCCTGGCCCGAGTTCGCCGAGCGGTTCCTGTCCGGCGCGACCGAGCACGACTACCAGTCCGCCGTCGAGGCCTGGCACAAGGAGCGGCAGCAGTGATCACCCGCGCGGAATACTGTGTCGTGGCCTGCGCCGAGGCGTGGCGGGGCGACGGTGAGGTGCTGGCGGCCGCGATGTCCCCGGTGGCCTCCTTCGGCGCCCGGCTCGCCAAGCGCAGCTTCGCCCCCGACCTGCTGCTCACCGACGGCGAG
Organism: Streptomyces sp.; assembly: GCF_036566765.1. Classification (GTDB taxonomy): domain Bacteria; phylum Actinomycetota; class Actinomycetes; order Streptomycetales; family Streptomycetaceae; genus Streptomyces. The sequence continues at coordinate 7,538 of NZ_DATCVQ010000339.1, read as the reverse complement.
GCGATGCTCGTCGGCCTGGACGGCTCCGTCGAGGGCTGGCTGCCGTACCGCCGGCATCTGACGATGGTCACCGGCGGCCGGCGGCACGTGATGATGGGCGCGAGCCAGATCGACCGGCACGGCAACCAGAACATCTCCTGCATCGGCGACTGGGAGCGTCCGGCGCGACAGCTCCTGGGCGTACGCGGCGCGCCGGCCAACACCCTGAACAACCCGGTGAGTTACTGGGTCCCCAAACACTCTCCCCGGGTCTTCGTCGAGCAGGTCGACATGATCAGCGGTGTCGGGTACGACCATGCCGTCGGCCCCTACCACCGCATCCCGCGGGTGGTCAGCGACCTCGGCGTGTTCGACTTCGAGACACCCGACCGGACGATGCGGCTGGCGTCGCTGCACCCGGGGGTGACGGTCGACGAGGTCCGGGCGGCCACCGGCTTCGAGCTGACGGTCCCGGACGGCGAGATCCCGTACACCCGGGAGCCCAGCGCCGCCGAGCTGCGGCTGATCCGCGAGGTGATCGACCCGAAGGGCGTGCGCGACCGGGAGGTCCGGGTCTGATGGAGACCGCGCTCACGAAGCTGACCGGGGTGCGCTGCCCGATCGTCCAGACGGGCATGGGCTGGGTCGCCGGGCCGCGCCTGGTGACCGCCGCCGCGGAGGCCGGCGCGCTCGGGGTGCTCGCCTCGGCGACGATGACCGTGGAGCAGCTGCGCGCCGCCGTCCGGGAGGTGAAGTCCCGTACGAACAGGCCGTTCGGGGTCAATCTGCGGGCGGACGCGGGGGACGCGCGGGAGCGCGTGGGCATCATCGTCGAGGAGGGTGTGAAGGTCGCGTCCTTCGCACTGGCCCCCTCCCGCGAACTGATCGCGGAGCTGAAGGACGCGGGCGTGGTCGTCGTCCCGTCGGTCGGGGCGCGGCGGCACGCCGAGAAGGTCGCGGCGTGGGGCGCGGACGCGGTGATCGTGCAGGGCGGGGAGGGCGGCGGGCACACCGGCGAGGTGGCGACGACCGTCCTGCTGCCGCAGGTCGTCGACGCCGTCGACATTCCGGTGGTCGCGGCGGGCGGCTTCCACGACGGCCGCGGGCTCGTCGCGGCGCTGTCGTACGGCGCGGCCGGGATCGCGATGGGCACCCGCTTCCTGCTGACCTCCGACTCGACCGTCCCCGAGGCCGTGAAGGCGAAGTACCTCGCGGCGACGGTGAAGGACGTCACCGTGACCACCGCCGTGGACGGGCTGCCGCACCGGATGCTCCGTACGGAGATGGTGGCGGCGCTCGAACGGGCGGGCCGAGTACGGGCGTTGGCGCAGGCCGTGCGCCGCGCCGCCGGCTTCCGCAAGGTGTCCGGCCTGTCGTGGACCCGGATGGTCCGCGACGGGCTGGCGATGAAGCACGGCAAGGACCTGACGTGGAGCCAGGTCCTGCTCGCCGCGAACACCCCCATGCTCCTCAAGGCGTCCATGGTCGAGGGCCGCACCGACCTCGGCGTCATGGCATCCGGCCAGGTCGCCGGCGTGATCGAGGACCTGCCGTCCTGCGCGGAGCTCGTCGACCGCGTCATGGCCGAGGCCGAGCACGTGCTCCGCACCCTGCCATCACCAGGGTGAACCCTCATCCCCGCACGGGAGTTCAGTCATGCACCTCTCGAGACGCGCACTACTGAGCACAGCGACGGCGACGGTCCTGACAGCCGCGCTGGCTCCCACGGCGGCGGCCGCGCACCGCCGCACAGCAGTCACCACGGCAGGGATCCGCCACATCCCCCTCCAGGGCGCGGTCAACGTCCGCGACGTGGGCGGCTACCTCACGTACACCGGCGACAGGGTCCGTCAGGGCCTGGTCTACCGAGCCGACGCCCTCAACAAACTCACGAACGCGGACATCACCACGGTCGCCGGGCTGAACCTCGGCACGGTCGTCGACTTCCGCATCCCGCTGGAGCTGCAGTACGACGGCCCCGACCGCCTCCCGGCGGGCCCGGCCGCGGTCTCCCGCCAGATCACCGACAACGGCCTGTTCGGCCAGCTGCTCGCCGCGATCGGTTCGCGCGACCCGGTCCGGCAGGAGCAGATGCTGGGGAACGGGCGGGCGGCCGCGTTCATGCGCGAGGTCTACCGCACGTTCGTGACGAGCGCCGCGAACCGCGCGGCCTTCGGCGCCACACTCCGCGACCTGGCCCGCCCGGGCGCGGCCCCGCTGCTCTACCACTGCACCTCGGGCAAGGACCGCACGGGCTGGACGACCTACCTGCTCCTGACGTCCCTGGGCGTCCCGGACCAGTGGGCCGTCTCCGACTACCTGGCCTCCAACACCTTCCGCGCCGCGTACGACGCGAAGGTCCGCGAGGGCCTGAAGCAGGGCGGCCTCATGCAGAACCCGGACCTGATCATCCCCCTCCAGGAGGTCCGCCAGGAGTACCTGGACACCGCCCTGACAGAGCTCCGGTCCGCCTACGGAACCATGTTCCGCTACCTCACGACAGGCCTGGGCCTGGACCTCCCCACCCTCACAGCCCTCCAGAACCGCCTCGTCTCCTGACCCCCCACCGGCGACCCGCCGTCCCGGGTCGCCGAGCACCGCAGTTCACACCCCGTCAGAATCCCTTCCGACGTGTGCGGTTAACCTCACTGAGTCCCTCGACCCGAGATCGACCGAACGTCTGGAGAATTGCCGCCGTTGAGTACCGATCTCAGCACCGCGAACGGCGCCCGGCAGACCGTCACCGTCATCTTTCCCGTACGGCTGCCCGCTCCGCCCCCGTGGGAGACCGGCCCCCTGCCGCTCCGGCTCGGCAGCCGCACGACCGACGCGGAGACCAGGCAGACGTACTTCACCCCCGCGGCGGCCCGCGCCCTGTACGGGACTCCCGAACGCCCCTGCCGCTGGCACACGTTCGCCTCCGTCGTGCACGGCGATCTGACGCTGCAGGCGATGGAGATCCTGCAGACGGCCACCGCGCAGCACCCCGAACACGCCCTCGCCATCCTGCACTTCGAGGTCAAGGGTCCCGCCCTGCTGACAACCCTGCGGGCCATCGGCCATCGCCCCACCGCCGGGTCCGACCCGCTCGACGGACCGTTCGACCCGGTCACGCTCCTGGCCGGCATCGCGGAGCCGATGACCGCCGAGGGGCCTTTCGCGATCGCCCGTCCCTACACCGTCGCCTTCCTCACCCCGCGCCAGGAGGACACGAGCGCACTGCGCGTGGCGGGCCGGATGCCGGAGAGCGCCGACGGCTGGCTGTGGTCGCTCGCGTCCCGCTCGGCCGACGTGGACTTTCCCTCCGCGCCGGAGCAGTTCCCCGCGCAGACGGCGGACACGGTGCGCATCTCGGCCGACTGGAGCGCCCTGGTGCTGCGGCACGGCGCGGCGTTCCTGGGCCATCGCGCCGACACCGGCGACGGGGATTTCTACGAGTTCGCCGCGCTCCACTGCCGGACGGTGTACCTGGACGCGATCCTGCTCGGCACCATCCAGCGCGATCACATCGACGAGCTCACCGAGGGCCTGTCCAACGTCTTCGAGGGTCGCAGGCTCGCCCGCCGGGTGACCGCCCTGGAGCGCCACATCGCGGCGTTCCGCAGCACGTACTGGCGTCAGCACCTGACCGCGCACGGCCCGGCGAACGACCTGCTCCTTGCGTTCCAGGCCCAGTACCGGCTGTCCGACCGGTTCGCGGAGATCCTCGCCGAGGCCGCCGACTACAGCCGGCTCGTGCAGACCCAGGACAACCAGCAGATCGCGGCGGCGCTCGGTGTGCTGACCATCCTCGGCCTGCCGCTCAGCACGGCCCTGGGCGTCCTGCAGGTCCTCGGCGACGAGGACCCGGTCCACATGCTGATCGGTCTCGGCGGCGCCCTGGTCGCCACCGCCGGCGCCTTCGCCACCCGTTACGGCCGCATCGTCCTGGCCTCGTTGAGCGGGGACCGGCGCTAGCCGAACAAGGCGGAGAAGTGCCTGGCGGCACGCCGATCGATCTTGATAGCTTCCGCGAAAAACAGCGAAGAGGGCACGGACGACGTGACGGTGAACGAGGGGGAGCCGATCCGGTTGTACCGGAAGGCTTTGCGTTACGCGGAGGCGGACCCGGAGGTCTTCCTCAGTACGGCACGGAGGGCGGCGGAGTCGATCCTGTTGGATATCGCCATGCAGCAAGCAGTCGGCTCCAAGCCGACCCTGGAGTCCTTGTTGACGACTCTCACGGCGAAGGGCCTGGTCCCGCCGAAGGTCGTTCTGGCGGTGCGGACCATCCAGAACTACGGCAATTACGGCAGCCATGCCCAGGACGCCTCGGACGAGGAGATATCCGCCGAGGACGTGCAGCCGTGCCTCAACGCACTGACTCAGCTGGCGGTCTGGTACGGGCGGACCACCGCGTCGCTCGCCGAGGACGAGGCCCAGCACGAGCTGTCCGTGCTGCAGCAGAAGGCCGGGACGACCCGGCTCGCCGACTCCTCGCTGATCGTCGTGAAGGCGGTGTTGCTGGGCTGCGGGTTCGACGAACTCCTCGGCCGGCGCCACCACCGTGTCGTGCCGGTGCAGATGCCGTGGTCGGACAACCTCGTGACGGATGTCGCGCGGCGCTTGTTGGACGTCGCCGTCTACAACGAGCAGCGGCTGCAGCGCATGATGGAGACGGACGAAGAGGTCGCCTCCCAGGTCGTCCGCGTCGGTCACGTGGGCTACTCGATGGGCGGCCGCAATTTCTACCTGCTGGCCGCCCGGAACGGGCGCTGGGGGCGGACCACCGGCGAGGAGTTCCTGCGGGATCCCGCAGGGGCGACGATCGCCGTGCCCAAGCACAGCGACATGTTCGACAACATCCTTCGGGCTTTCTCGACGGACGAGGCGGGTCTCGCCGCGAAGGGCGTGCGCATTCTCGACGTCCCGCACCACCTCGGCCTGGAGCTGTTCCACCTCAACGAGGATGTCCTGGCGGTGGGCGGGCAGAACCTGCGGATGCACGCACGGGAGAACGGCGCGTACTTCGAGCTGCTCAACTCCGAGATGCTGCCCGCGGCCGCCCAGGCGAAGCTGCGGTCCGCGGCCTCGAACGTCCTGCTGGCCAACCGTGCCTGGCTGGAGGAGCTGAAGGTGCGGCCGGAGCAGTTGCACCAGGAGCTCATGCGCTGCTTCCACGAACTGGGTTCGGACGAGGCCCGGTTCGAGGAACTCGTCCGGGACCTGGTCACGCATGCCTCGTTCCCGCAGGAGAGCACGCCGGAGAGCAGGGAAGAGCTGGTACGGCACGTCCTGTTCGAGAGCTACCGGCTGGGGCGTCCGTGACCCGGCCGCGCCGTGTCCTCGTGGCCGGGGGCACCAATTTCGACATCGTCGTGCACGCCGGGCGGCTGCCCGAGGAGCACGAGAAGCTGCGGGGCGGCGAGTACAGCGCCCAGCCGGGCGGCTCCGCCGCCAACACGGCGCTGGGGCTGGCCCGTCAGGGCTGCGAGGTGCGGCTGGTGTCGGCGGTCGGCGACGACCTCCTTGGCCGGGTGTGCCTCGACGACCTGCAGGCCGGCGGGGTGGACACCGGCCTGATCCGCGTCGAGCCCGCCGCCCGGACGGGCATGGCGATCGTCCTCGCCGCCGACGGGGGCAAGCGGATGATGACCTTCCCCGGGGTCGACCGCGACGCGGCGATCGCCGCGGTCACGGAGGAGGACCTCCAGGGCGTGGACCACGTCCACATCGTCGGCGAACCCAGGCCCGCGCCGGCCCGTCTGGTGTCGCTCGCCCGCGCGGCCGGCCGCTCCGTCTCCGTGGAGTGGAACGGCCGGGACATGGGGGCGGCCTTCGGGGCCGGCGCGCTGAACCTCATGAACGCGGACGAGGCCGCACGGCTGCCGGACGCCCTGCCCGGCGACCCGGAGGGCACGGCCCGGCGGTACGCCGCCGCGCTGGCCGGTGATGTGATCCTGACTCTGGGGCCGGCCGGCGCGCTGTGGGCGTCGCCGGACGGCACGGTCGTCACGGAGCCGACCGTGCCGGTCGATCCGGTGGACCGCACCGGGGGCGGCGACGCGTTCGACGCGGGTTTCCTCGCGGCCTGGTTGAGCGGCGAGGCCCCGGCGTCCTGCCTGCGCCGAGGGCTCGACGCCGCACTGCACGTGATCACGAAGATTGGAGCTCAGCCGTGACGAGATGGCTCGGCATCGCCCTGCTGCCCAGCGCGGAACACCGCACCGCCGCCATTCACCTCCAGCAGGAGGTGGGCGGCGACCATCCGCTGCGGCCACCCCTGAGCCCCGACGGCAACCTTCCGCATGTCACCGTGTTCCAGGGCCCGTTCCTCGACTCGCTCGACCCGGCGGCGGAACTGGACCGGATCGTCGCCGGAGCGGACGCGCCGGAGCGGATCACGCTGACGTCGCCGGGGGTCGTGTACCAGCCGACCGGCTGGGTGTTCCTCTCGCTGGAGCGGCCCGCGCTCCTGGAGAAGATCCAGCAGATGACGGTGGAGGCGCTGGCGCCGCATCTCGACCGGGCGGCGTTCGACGCGGCCAAGGACGTCTCCCGGTTCTCGGAGGACGAGCGGGTGAGCTTCGAGCGGTACGGGTACCGGTACACCGGTGCCGCGTACGCGCCGCACATCACCCTGGGACGCGCGGAGGAGACGGTCGCCCAGGAGCTGGTCCGGTCGGCGCCCGAGCGGGTCCACGTGCCGGGGGCCTGGGTCTTCGACCGCTTCAGCTTCTACGTGATGGGCGAGAACGGCGCCCATGCCGAGATCCTGGAGGAGAGGGCGCTGGCCCCCCGGTGACGCCGCGGCGCGAACTGCTCGCCGTGGCGGGCGAGGCCGTCGACGCGGGGGCGCGATGGCTGGCCGGGGCGGACGCCGCATGGGCGCGCACCCGGTACAAGCACTCGGGGGAGGAAGTCACCGACGCCGACGTGGAGATCGAGCGCCGGATCTCGGAGTTCTTGCGCGTGCGGACCCCGGACGTCCCGGTCGTCGGCGAGGAGACCTCCGCCGGGGGCCCGCTGCCGGCCCGGTGCTGGCTGCTCGACCCTGTCGACGGCACGATGAACTTCGCTCGTGGCGCTCCGCTGTACGGCATCTCGCTCGCGTACGCGGAGGGCGGCGTGCCGCGGCTCGGGGTGATCGCCGCCCCGGCGCTCGGCCGCCGCTGGACGGCCGGGGCGATGCCGACCGCTCGGCCCGCGGAGCCCTCCGACGTCGTACGTGAGCTCTCCCGGGCGGTCGTCGGGCTCACCGGCACGGGCGCGGGCCGGCCGCGGTCCAGGGCCCTTCTGACCTCGCTGTACGACGAGGCCTACCGGGTCCGGCTCATGGGCGCGATGAGCCTGGACCTGGTCGGCGTCGCCGAGGGCTGGCTCGACGCCTGCCTGTGCATCGGCCCGAAACCCTGGGACGTGGCGGCGGGAATCCCCCTGGTGCGGGAGCGCGGCCTGGCCGTCCTGGGCGCGGACGGAACGGACTTCGCCTTCGGCTCCCCGGTCCTCGCGGCGGGGAGCCGTTCCGTGGCGCGGGAACTGCTGGACCGCTGGACGCGGGCCGGCGAGGCCCGCGCCTG
>NZ_DATCVQ010000338.1:0-1670 GCF_036566765.1 Streptomyces sp. | reverse complement strand
CCGGCCGCGCGCCGTGGCCTCGGGCGTCGGCAGAGTCGCCGCCGCGTCGGCGAGCCCGCCGGCGGGGCTGTCGGCGTGCGCGTCGGGGGTGTTGCGGGGAGTTCGCATGGCCTCCTCGTTCCGGGTGCGTGCGGGTGTGGTGCGGTGTGCGCCGCGTCAGGCGCGACCGTTGCCGGCCATCTCCCGGAAGCCGGGCGGGGCGACGTCCACGGCCCGGTCGTCCGGTTCCGTCAGGCGCTCGGCGGAGGCGTACGCGGCGCGTTCCTTGGCGGTCGGCGAGAGGGCGACGAAGGCGGAGGTGATGAACAGGTAGGAGCCGAGGCCGACGGCGAGGGGGAAGATGAACTGCATCGCCGCGGCCCCGGGCAGGCTTGCGGAGGACGGCACGACGTCGACCTCGACGGCGAACATGCCGGTGTAGTGCATGCTGCTGACGGCCGCGCCCATGACGAGCGAGGCGAGGGCTACGGCGATGGGCGCGTGGATGTTGAGGGCCGCCCACAGGGCCGCGGTCGCGGCGACGACGGCGATGACGACCGAGAGCGCGACGATCATCGGGTCGTACCGCACCTGGCCGTGCAGGCGCAGCGCGGCCATGCCCATGTAATGCATGCTCGCCACGCCGACGCCGGTGGTGAGTCCGCCGATCAGCAGGGCGCGGAAGCGGTCGCGGCCGTAGCCGACCGCGAACACGCCGAGGCCGACGACGACCATGGCGACGATCAGGCTGAGGATCGTCAGCGGCACGTTGTAGCGGATGTCGGTGCCGGTGACGCCGAAGCCGAGCATGGCGACGAAGTGCATCGTCCAGATGCCGGTGCCGATGGCGGACGCGGCAGTGAGCAGCCAGTTGCGTCGCGAGCGGCCGCGCGCCTCCAGTGCTCGTACGGTGCAGCGCAGGCCGAGGGCGGCGCCGATGCAGGCCATCGCGTACGACAGCACGGGGGTCAGCCAGCCGAAGGTGGCGTGGTCCAGGTGTCCCATGACTCGGGGACGCTAGCCGGGTCAGGGGCGCACGCTGGGGGCGCATTTCGAAAGGTGATGGAATATGACAGAGAGACGTTCTGGAACGATCGCGCCGGGCTCGAACGGGTGCGCCGAACTTTCACCGGAACGACGGACGAAACCACCGGATCGAGGGAACGACCCAACAGGCCCGTCCCTGCGGGACCATGCGCGATCATGGACGGATGAGCGACGACCCGAAAGACGTCCAGGAGTTCTTCGGCGCACGGGCCGCGGACTGGGACGCACGTTTCCCGGACGACGGACCCGCCTATGCCGCCGCTGTCACGGAACTCGGCCTGCGCCCCGGAGACTCCGTCCTGGACGCCGGCTGCGGCACCGGCCGCGCCCTGCCCCCGCTGCGTGACGCGGTGGGCCCGGACGGCACGGTGATCGGCGCGGACTTGACCCCGGCGATGCTGACGGCCGCCGTCGATGCGGGCCGCGGCGACAGCGCCCGGCTGGTCCTCGCCGACGTCACGCGGCTGCCGGTGCGCACCGGCACGCTCGACGCGGTGTTCGGGGCCGGTCTGATCTCCCATCTCCCGGATCCGGAGGCGAACCTGCGCGAACTGGCGCGCACGGTCCGCCCCGGCGGGCAGCTCGCCCTCTTCCACCCCGTCGGCCGCGCCGCCCTCGCCGCCCGGCACGGCCGCCGGATCACC
>NZ_DATCVQ010000337.1:0-10813 GCF_036566765.1 Streptomyces sp. | reverse complement strand
GAGATGGCCCGGTCGACCTCGGCGAAGACGCCGCCCTCGGACTCGAAGGTCACCGAGAGCCGGGAGCTGGCCCCGGCCTGCTCGCCGGCCGCGGCCTCCAGCTTCGCGGTGGCCCGCAGCAGCGCCTCGCGGTCGCCCTCGCGCAGCCCGGGCAGGGTGGCGACGGCCCGCGCGGCGACCAGCAGCGCGGTCGCCTCGTCGGCGGCGAGCCGCAGCGGCTCCGCGGCCTCCGCGCCGAGCGCGCCCGGGTTGCGCCACCAGATCCGGTCGCCGTCGGTGTCGATGTCGAGCAGGTCGCCGCCCCGGAAGCTGGTGCCGCACATGGGCAGCACGTCCAGGTCGGAGATCAGCTCGTCCTCGGTGATGCCGAAGGCGCGGGCGACGTCGGCGACGTGCGCGCCGGGGCGCTCGCGCAGATAGGTCACCAGCGAGAGCATCCGCCGGGTCTGGTCAATGGCGTTGGCAGCCATGCTCTCCCCCTCAGCCCTTGGCCACGGCGCGCAGCCGGTCCATGACGTCCGCCCGCAGGTCGGCGGGCTCCAGCACGACCACGTCGGGCCCGAACTCGACGAGCCAGGCGTCCAGGCCGTGCCCGTACGGGATCTCCAGCTCGTCCCAGCCCTCGCCGGCCTCGCGCGCCGAGGTGGCGCGGGCGCGCAGCGGGTAGCCGCTGCCGGTCCGCAGCCGGATCTTGGCGGAGCGGGTGGCGGTCTCGCCGGCCCAGCTCTCGACGGTCTCGCGCACGGTGACCGCGTCCGGCACGGGCACGGTGAAGGCGCCGGCGCGGGAGCGGACCCTGCCCGTGATCCGGGACAGCCTGAACACGCGCTCGGCGGCGCGGTCGCGGTCCCAGCCCGCCAGGTACCAGTGGCCGCGCCAGCACTCCAGGGTCCAGGGCTCGACCTGGCGGGGCTCGGGGCGGGCGGCGGTGGCCTTGCGGTAGTCGAAGGTGACGGGGCGCCGGTCGCGGCAGGCCAGCATCAGGGGCTCGAAGGCGGCCTCGTGGACGGGGATGCGCGGTTCGAGGGCGCTGTGCTGCGTCTCGTACGCGTCCTCCGCCTCCGGCATGCCCGCGGCGCGGAGCTTCTGGAGCGCGCCGCTGGCGGCGCCGGCGAGGCGCGCCTGCTGCCACACCTTGGCGGCCAGGCCCAGGGCGGCGGCCTCCGCGGCGTCGAGGGTGATGGGCGGGAGGCGGTTGGAGTCGCGGCGGGCCAGGTAGCCGGTCTCGCCCTCCAGGTTCTCGACGGTCTCGATGACCAGGCCGAGCTCGCGCAGATCGTCCTTGTCCCGCTCGAACATCCGGTTGAAGGAGTCGTCCGTGCCGGCTTCCATGTAGGCCTCGATGGAGCCGCGCAGCTCCCGCTTGCTCAGCGGGCGACGGGTGCCCAGCAGACACAGCGCAAGATTCATCAGCCGCTCGGCCTTGGCAATGGCCATCGACGCCCTGCACCTCTTCTGCCGGATTGACTTCTCGGACGTCCGACCGTACCGCCCCGGGGTGTCCGGACAAAAGCCGAGGGCCCCCGCCGTGGAGGCGGGGGCCCTCGGGAGACCGGTTGCGATCGGGTCAGCGCTTCTTCACGCCGACGAGGTCGCAGACGAAGATCAGCGTCTCGCCGGGGGCGATCTTGCCGCCGGCGCCGCGGTCACCGTAGGCGAGGTTCGCGGGGATGATCAGCTGGCGGCGGCCGCCGACCTTCATGCCCTGGACGCCCTGGTCCCAGCCCTGGATGACCTGGCCGGCGCCGAGCAGGAACTCGAGCGCGCTGCCGCGGTTCCAGGAGGCGTCGAACTCCTCGCCGGTGGAGAAGGAGACACCGACGTAGTGGACCTGTACGGCGTCGCCGGCGGCGGCGACCTCGCCGTCGCCCTCCCAGATGTCCTTGATCTCCAGATCCTTCGGCGGCTCGCCGCCCGGGAAGTCGACCTCGGGCTTCTCGATGCTCACTGAACTGCTCCTCAAACTGATGAACTGGGCAACCGGGACAGTCTTACATCTTCGCGAGGATGTCCAAGGCGAAGACGAGCGTCGAGTTCTTCGGGATGCCCTGCTTCTCCTCGGCGCCGAAGGCCAGGGCGGGCGGCGCGACGATCAGGACGCGGCTGCCGACCTTCTTGCCGACGATGCCGTCCTTCAGGCCCTTGAGGGTCAGCTGCGGGAGCGGGAAGTTGGCGGTCTTGCCCATGTCGTACGTGGAGTCGAACTTCTTCCCGGGCGGCGGCGCCCAGGTCAGCGCCACGTAGTTCACGACCACCGTGTCGGTGGCCTTCACGGTGTCGCCCTTGCCCTCGATCACGTAGTTCGAGACGAGCTTGGTCGGCGGGTCGGCCTTGGGGACGACGACCGAGGGGGCCTTGCCGTCGGTGTTCGTGCCGACCTTCGGCAGGTCCTTGTCGTCCTGCGCGACCACGGTGCCCGTGGCGGACTTCGGGATCGTCGTGGCCTTCAGGATGTCGACGACGAAGACGAGGGTGGCGTTCGGCTTGATGCTCGGCGGCGAGCCCTTCTCGCCGTAGCCGAGCTCCGGCGGGATGCCGAGCTCGACGCGGCTGCCGACCTTCTGGCCCTCCAGGCCCTGGTCCCAGCCCTGGATGACCTGGCCGGCGCCGAGCGTCAGGTCGAACGGCTGCCCCCGGTCGAAGCTGTTGTCGAAGGGCTTGTCCGAGTCCCACGCCTGGCCCAGGTAGTTGACCTGGATCGCGTCGCCCTTCTTCGTGACCGGGCCGTCGCCCTCGCTGATCACGTTGACCTTGAGTTCCTTGGGCGGGGTGCCCTCGCCCTTGGCGAGAGTCGGCTTCTCCCCGAACTTCTCGCCCGCGGTGATGGCGGGCAGCCCGTTCTTCATCGAGGCGGAATCGGAGCCCTTGTCGTCGCTGCCGCACGCCGCTGTCGAGAGCAGCAGCAGCGGGACGACGAGTAGGCCGGCAAGTCGGCGCACGTGTTCCTCAGATCTCAGACGGCACAGTAGTTGCCCGACACTCTAGGGGGTGCCCCTGTGTGCCCGGGGGTGTGCCGAGGGCCCCGTACGAAAACGTACGGGGCCCGGACCGTCGCGCCCAAGCGCGGTCCTACATTCCGGCGATCAGCTTTTCCACCCGATCGTCGACGGAGCGGAACGGGTCCTTGCACAGCACCGTGCGCTGTGCCTGGTCGTTCAGCTTCAGGTGGACCCAGTCCACCGTGAAGTCCCGGCGCTGCTCCTGGGCGCGGCGGATGAAGTCGCCGCGCAGCCGGGCCCGAGTGGTCTGCGGGGGCACCGACTTGCCCTCGAAGATCTTCAGGTCGTTGCAGATCCGGGCCGCCTGCCCCTTGCGCTCCAGCAGGTAGTACAGCCCGCGCCGGCGGTGGATGTCGTGGTACGCGAGGTCTATCTGGGCGACCCGCGGGTGCGACATGGTCATGTTGTTCTTGGCCCGGTACCGCTCGATGAGCTTGTACTTCATGACCCAGTCGATCTCGGTGCCGATCCGGTCGAGGTCCTCGGCGTCGATCGCGTCGAGCGTGCGGCCCCACAGCTCCAGGACCTGCGCGACCGTGCCGGTGCGGATGCCCCGGCGGTCGACGAAGTCGGCGGCCTTCTCGTAGTACTCGCGCTGGACCTCCAGGGCGGAGGCCTCGCGCCCGCTGGCCAGGCGCACCTTGCGCTGCCCGGTGATGTCGTGGCTGACCTCGCGGATGGCCCGGATCGGGTTCTCCAGGGTCAGGTCGCGCATCACGGTGCCGGCCTCGATCATGCGCAGCACCAGGTCGGTGGCGCCGACCTTCAGGAGCATCGTCGTCTCGGACATGTTCGAGTCGCCGACGATGACATGGAGCCGGCGGTAGCGCTCCGCGTCGGCGTGCGGTTCGTCACGGGTGTTGATGATGGGCCGCGACCGGGTGGTCGCGGAGCTGACGCCCTCCCAGATGTGCTCGGCGCGCTGGGAGACGCAGTACACGGCCCCGCGCGGCGTCTGCAGCACCTTGCCGGCGCCGCAGATGAGCTGACGGGTGACCAGGAACGGAATGAGGATGTCCGCGAGCCGGGAGAACTCGCCGTGCCGTGCGACGAGATAGTTCTCGTGGCAGCCGTAGGAGTTTCCCGCCGAATCGGTGTTGTTCTTGAAGAGATAGACGTCGCCCGCGATTCCCTCCTCGTGCAGGCGGCGTTCTGCGTCGACGAGCAGGCCCTCGAGAATGCGCTCGCCGGCCTTGTCGTGGGTGACCAGTTCGGTCACGTTGTCGCATTCCGGCGTTGCGTATTCCGGATGCGAACCCACGTCCAGGTACAGGCGGGCGCCGTTCCGCAGGAACACATTGCTGCTGCGGCCCCATGACACGACACGGCGGAAGAGGTAGCGCGCCACTTCGTCAGGAGACAGTCGGCGCTGTCCCCTGAACGTGCACGTGACGCCGTACTCGTTCTCCAGCCCGAAAATGCGGCGGTCCATGACTGAACATTACGCCTGATGGCCTGAGCTGAAACCGGGTTCGACTGCCGCGTTCCGATCATTTTCCGATGAGTACGCGGAGTTGTCGGCGTGTCCGGCGTGTCGCACCGAACGCCCCGGGGCCGCGAGCACCCGGCTGGTGGCCGCAAGGACCAGGAGGGCGGCGAGGCCGCCGGCGGCGGCCACGGCGAAGCTCGCGGCCGTCCCGGACAGTTCGACCGCGGGCCCGGCGACGGCGGTGCCCAGGGCCGCGCCCACGCCGAAGGTGGTGACCAGCCAGGAGAACGCCTCGGTGACCGTGCCGCGCGGCGCGTGGCGGTCCACGACGATGAACCCGCAGGCGAGGGCCGGGGCCAGGAAGACGCCCGCGACGCCGGACAGGACCGTCATCGCGACGACGCCGGGGGTGAGGATCAGCGGCAGGTACCCGAGCGCGAGCAGGCCGATGATGACGCGCAGCCGCCGCTCGGGGGCGCCGGCCCACTGCCGGGCGCCGTAGAGCACGCCGCCGATCAGCGCGCCGAGGCCGAGCGCGGCCATCAGCCAGCCGTACACCGAGGGGTCGCCGTGGTCGTCGGCGTAGGCGACCCCGGCGACCGTGATGGAGCCCAGCGCGATGCCGACGAACAGGAAGGAGCCGAGCAGGGCCAGCAGCCCGGGCGAGCGGAGCGCGCCCAGCCAGTGGGCCTCGCGCGGCGCGGAGCGCCAGGCGCGGGACGGCTTGGACACGATCACGGAGAGCGCGCCGAGGACGCCGAGCGCATTGATCACGAGCAGCGCGGCGGCCGGGGAGTGCAGCGCCACCAGCAGGGTCACCAGGAGCGGGCCGACGGTGAACATCACTTCCTGGGCGACCGCGTCCAGGGCGTACGCCCGGTGCACCCGGTCCTCGCTGCCCAGCACGCTGGGCCACAGCGCGCGCAGCCCGCCCTCCAGCGGTGGCGTGAACAGTCCGGCCACGACGACCGCCGCGTAGGCCACGGGGAGCGGTGTGATGCCCACGGCGGCGAGCAGGACCATGCCCAGGGCGGAGACGATCGCGGCCGGGAGCTGGACCCGGGGCTGCCCCTTGAGGTCGACCAGGCGGCCGAGGAGGGGCTGGCCGACGGCGTTGGCCAGGCCGTACGCGGCCGCGAGCCCTCCGGCGAGGCTGTAGCCGCCGCCCTCCGCGCGGGCGAAGAGCACGATCGCGACCGGCCCGGTGCCGTTGGGCAGCCGCCCGAGGAGGGTGCCGGCGAGCAGCCGGAAGGCATGGGGCGCCCGGAGGATGTCGAGATAGCCGCCGCTCCGGGCGTCCTCGGTGGCCATGTGCTGCCTCCTGATTCCCGGGCGATCCCCCCGAGGTTTTACGTATAACGTCGAGCGTCATACGTACCATGTCCTCCGTACGCGGGTCCACCCCGCACCCCGGGACCCGGCCACGCGGAGGCAGTGAGTGCAGACCTCGGAATCCCCCGGCGGGACCCGGCCGACCAGCCGCGACGTCGCACGGGCCGCCGGGGTCTCGCAGGCCACCGTCTCCCTGGTGCTCGGCGACAAGTGGCGGGGCAGGGTCTCCGAGCGCACCGCGGGGCTGGTGCGCGACGCCGCCCGCGACCTCGGCTACCGGCCCAACCTCGCGGCCCGCAATCTGCGCCTCGGGCACACCAGGACCGCCCTGCTCGTCGTCCCTGCGCTCAGCAACGAGTTCTTCGCCCGGGTCTACACCGGCGCCGCGACCGTCGCCGCCCGACACGGCTTCGGCGTGGTGCTGTACCCCTCCCCCGAGGGCGTCGGCCCGGCCCGGGACCCCTTCGCCTCCGCCCGCGCCGCGCTGGACGGGGTGATCGCCTCCTCCATGGCCGCGGACGCGCTGACCGCCTTCCGCGGCACCGACCTGCCGCTGGTCATGCTGGACAGCGACCCCGCCGACACCGGCCCCGCCGCCCAGGTCAACCTCGACATCGCCGACGGCATGCGGCAGGTGACGGACCATCTGCTCGGCCTGGGCCACCGCCGGTTCGTCCACCTGGCGTCCGCCGTGCCCTCCTGGACCTTCGACGTGCGCGCCGCCGCCCTCGCCGACGCGCTGCGCGGCGTCGAGGTGCGCACCGTGCACGCCCCGCTCGACGTCGCCGGGGCGCGCGCCGCCTCCGAGCAGGCCCTCACCGGCCCCGGACCCCGGCCCACGGCGATCGTCTGCGACGACGACGTCCTGGCCGCCGGCGCGTGCAAGGCGGTACGGCGGCTGGGCCTGCGGATCCCCGAGGACGTCTCGGTCACCGGCTTCGACGACCTCGCCCTCGCCACGGCTGTGGAGCCCGAACTGACCACGGTCCGGCTGCCGGCCGAGCGAATCGGCGAGCGCGGCATGGCCGCCCTCCTCGCCGTCCTCGCGGGCGAGCGGCCCGAGCCCGGGGACATTCCCGTCACGCTGGTCCACCGCGGCTCCTCAGGCCCTCCCCCGGCCTCCTGAGCCCGCGGCAGGGCGTGCGGACGCCGACGGGCCCCGAACGAGGGCGTGCAGACGCCGACGGGCCCCGCCCCACCGCCGGAGCGGAGGGGCGGGGCCCGTCGCGTACGCGATGCCCGGGGCTACTCCTCGGAGTCGCCCTCCGGGATGTCGTCCGACGGGTCGTCCGTCTTCGTCACCGCGGCGTCGTCCGCCTCCAGCAGCCGCGACAGCTGGCGACCGACGATCCGCTTGAACTTGCGCTGCTGCGGGCGCGTGCGGTCGAGGACCGCCACCTCCAGCCGCTCCGCGGGGATCTCCCGCTCGCTGCCGTTGGTGTCCCGGGACAGCGCCTGCACGGCCAGCTTCAGCGCCTCCGCGAGCGACATCCCGTCCCGATGACGCTGGTCCAGGAAGCTGCTGATCTGCTCCGCGTTGCCGCCGACCGCGACCGAGCCGTGCTCGTCCACGATCGAGCCGTCGTGCGGCAGCCGGTAGATCTGGTCGCCCTCGGGGGCCTCGCCCACCTCGGCGACGACCAGCTCCACCTCGTACGGCTTCTCGCCCGCGCTGGAGAAGATCGTGCCCAGCGTCTGCGCGTAGACGTTGGCCAGGCCGCGCGCGGTCACGTCGTCGCGGTCGTAGGTGTAGCCCCGCAGGTCGGCGTAGCGCACACCGCCGATCCGGAGGTTCTCGTACTCGTTGTACTTGCCGGCGGCGGCGAAGCCGATCCGGTCGTAGATCTCGCTGAACTTGTGCAGGGCGCGCGACGGGTTCTCGCCGACGAAGACGATGCCGTCGGTGTACTGGAGGACGACCAGGCTGCGGCCGCGGGCGATGCCCTTGCGGGCGTACTCCGCCCGGTCGGCCATGGCCTGCTGAGGAGAGACATAGAACGGCGTCGACACCGGCTATCCGTCCCTTTCTGTCAGTGACGAGTGAGTCAGAGCAGGGCGGCGCGCGGGCCGTCGGGCTGCTCGAGGCGGCGCTCCAGGATCGAGCGCGCGATCTCCGAGGACTCGGCGTCGGTGACCCGCCGGAAGCCGCCCTCGGTGATGACGGTGACGATCGGGTAGATCCTCCGGGCCACGTCCGGGCCACCGGTCGCCGAGTCGTCGTCCGCCGCGTCGTACAGCGCCTGGACGACCAGCGTGGTCGCCTGCTGCTCCGTCAGGTCGTCGCGGTAGAGCTTCTTCATGGAGCCCCGGGCGAACAGGGAGCCGGAGCCGGTGGCCGCGTACCCGTGCTCCTCGGAGCGGCCGCCGGTGACGTCGTAGGAGAAGATCCGGCCGCGCTCGCGGTCCAGGTCGTAGCCCGCGAAGAGCGGCACCACGGCCAGGCCCTGCATGGCCATGGCGAGGTTGCCGCGGATCATCGTGGAGAGCCGGTTGGCCTTGCCCTCCAGGGAGAGCTGGGCGCCTTCGACCTTCTCGAAGTGCTCCAGCTCCAGCTGGAAGAGCTTGACCATCTCCACCGCGAGGCCGGCGGTGCCGGCGATGCCCACGGCCGAGTACTCGTCGGCCGGGAAGACCTTCTCGATGTCGCGCTGCGCGATCATGTTGCCCATGGTCGCCCGCCGGTCACCGGCGAGCACCACGCCGCCGGGGAAGGTGGCGGCGACGATGGTCGTGCCGTGCGGCGCCTCGACGATCCCCTCCGGCAGCTTCCGGTTGCCCGGCAGCATCTCCGGCGAGTGGTCGGACAGGAAGTCCAGGAACGAGGACGAGCCCGGCGTCAGGAAGGCAGCTGGTAGACGCCCGGTGCTACGAGTGTTGGCTTCCACGCGTGTCCCTCCAGGTGATGAGATGGCCCGACGAGGGTGTCGGGATGGTCTCCCAACTTGCCGATGGCCGAATTGCAGTTGAAGCACAGTACGCCTGGGACCCTACCCGCCTTGTGACGGTGATCCACATGAAGTCCGGACACGGTTGGGCGGAAGCCGCGGGCGCCGCGCGCCCGGCGCGTACCGCCGTGCCGCGCGCAGCGCCTCGCCTAGTCGCTTCCGCCGCTCACTCCCGCCCTGCGTCTTCGATTCGAAGGCAGGGCGGGGCTACTGACCGCCCTTTTGCACGAAGGACCGCACGAAGTCCTCCGCGTTCTCCTCGAGCACGTCGTCGATCTCGTCGAGAACCGAGTCGACGTCGTCGCTCAGCTTCTCCTGGCGTTCCTTGAGGTCGGAGCTCGCCTCCGTGGTGGTCTCCTCGACCTCCTCGGTGGAACGCTGCGCCTTCTGCTGTCCGCCGCCGGTGTCCTTGGTCGCCATTTCCCTCACCCCGCTCGAATCGGCCCGCTCGGTTGAGACTCTCAAGATCAGACCCTACAAGCCGGGTCCGACATCGGCCCCGCGGTTGGTGCAACGTCCGGGGGCCACTTCCATGATTCCCTTACTCGGGACCTTTCAGCCGTGCCTCAGCCGCCGGACAGTACGCGGACCAGTTCCTCGGCCGTCCGGCAGCGGTCCAGGAGCTCCTTGACGTGGTTCCGGGTACCCCGCAGGGGTTCAAGGGTCGGCACGCGCTGCAGCGAGTCACGGCCCGGCAGGTCGAAGATCACCGAGTCCCAGGAGGCCGCGGCGACGTCGTCCGCGTACTGCTCCAGGCAGCGGCCGCGGAAGTACGCCCTGGTGTCCTCCGGAGGCTTCGCCTCGGCCCGTTCCACCGCGTCCTCGGACAGGAGCCGCTTCATGCGCCCCCGGGCCACCAGACGGTTGTACAGGCCCTTCTCGGGGCGCACGTCGGCGTACTGGAGGTCGACCAGGTGCAGCCGGGCGGCGTCCCAGTCGAGGTTGTCGCGCCGCCGGTAGCCCTCCATGAGCTCTCGCTTGGCGATCCAGTCCAGCTCGCCGGCCAGGCTCATCGGGTCGTTCTCCAGCCGGTTGAGCGTGTCCTCCCAGCGGACCAGGATGTCCTTGGTCTGCTCGTCGGCGTCGGCCCCGTAGCGCTCCTCGGTGTACTTCCTGGCCAGTTCGAAGTACTCCATCTGGAGCTGGACCGCGGTGAGTGTCCGGCCGCTGCGGAGCGTGATCAGGTGCTGCAGGCCGGGGTCGTGGGAGACCTGGTGGAGGGTGCGGACGGGCTGGTCCACCGCCAGGTCGACGTTGATGAACGAGTCCTCGATCATCGACAGCACCAGGGCGGTCGTGCCGAGCTTGAGGTAGGTGGAGATCTCCGAGAGGTTCGCGTCGCCGATGATCACGTGCAGTCGGCGGTACTTCTCGGCGTCGGCGTGCGGCTCGTCCCGAGTGTTGATGATGGGCCGCTTCAGGGTGGTCTCCAGGCCGACCTCGACCTCGAAGTAGTCCGCGCGCTGGCTGATCTGGAAGCCGTTCTCGCGCCCGTCCTGGCCGATGCCGACGCGGCCGGCGCCGGTGACGACCTGGCGGGAGACGAAGAAGGGCGTCAGGTGGCGCACGATGTCCGAGAACGGGGTCTCCCGCTTCATCAGGTAGTTCTCGTGCGTGCCGTACGAGGCGCCCTTGTTGTCGGTGTTGTTCTTGTAGAGGTGGATCGGCTGGGCGCCGGGCAGCTGGGCCGCGCGTTCGGCGGCCTCCGCCATGATGCGTTCGCCGGCCTTGTCCCACAGGACCGCGTCCCGCGGGTTGGTGATCTCCGGCGAGCTGTACTCGGGGTGCGCGTGGTCGACGTAGAGCCGTGCCCCGTTGGTGAGGATGACGTTGGCGAGGCCGATGTCCTCGTCGGTCAGCTGACTGGAGTCGGCGGTCTCGCGGGCGAGGTCGAAGCCTCGCGCGTCTCGCAGCGGGTTCTCCTCCTCGAAGTCCCAGCGGGCGCGTCGCGCCCGGTGCATCGCCGCCGCGTAGGCGTTGACGATCTGGGACGAGGTGAGCATGGCATTGGCGTTGGGGTGGCCGGGCACGGAGATGCCGTACTCCGTCTCGATGCCCATTACTCGCCGTACGGTCATGCGGCCCTCCTTGCCCGGCGGCGTTCCCTT